>NZ_JAOTQT010000070.1:0-384 GCF_025685725.1 Burkholderia sp. BKH01
GAGCCGTGCAGCAGCAGCCCGTAGGACGCCGCCAGCATGATCTCGAAGAAGACGAAGAGGTTGAAAAGGTCACCGGTCAGGAACGAGCCGTTGAGGCCGGCGATCAAGAGCTGGAACAGCGAATGGAAATGATGGCCCGCGGTGTGCCAGCGCGCGATCGAATAGGCCTGGGCGGCAAGCGCCAGTCCGCTCGTCAGGCACAGCATCAGTGCCGAAAGGCGGTCGAGCACCAGCACGATGCCGAAAGGGGCGGGCCAGTTGCCGAGCTGATAGACGCCGTTGCCTGCGGGCGCCCCATCCATCGAGGCGATCCGCATCAGCACGATCGAGAGGATGAAGAGCGCGAGCGTCGAGACGAAGCTCAGCACACCCTTGAGCGAGCGG
>NZ_JAOTQT010000071.1:0-372 GCF_025685725.1 Burkholderia sp. BKH01
GACGGAAGACGGGGCGGCGATCAGTTCTTGCCGGCACCGGGGTCGATATGCTGGAGTTCCTGCAGATAGGCGTCGAGACGGTCGAACTTCAGCTCCCAGAAGCGACGATAGCCGTCGAGCCAGCTGTTGACGTCCTTCAGCGGAGCGGCTTCGAGCTTGCATGGTCGCCACTGCGCTTCGCGGCCACGGCTGATCAGCCCGGCGCGCTCGAGAACCTTGAGATGCTTGGAGACTGCCGGCAGGCTCATTTCGAAGGGCTCCGCCAGCTCGCCGACCGAGGCCTCTCCAAGTGCGAGGCGGGCGAGAATGGCCCTTCGCGTTGGATCGGCCAGGGCTGAGAGCGTCGTCGACAAGCGATCTTCCGGCATCTGT
>NZ_JAOTQT010000072.1:0-360 GCF_025685725.1 Burkholderia sp. BKH01
GGCCTGCTCCACCTGCTGGCGGGCCTGGGGGCTGGCGGTCAGCATGCGGGCAAAGCCGTGCACCATGCCAGGCGCTCGCAGCAGCCGGGTGGGCACGCCGGCCGCCTGCAGCTGGCGGGCAAAGGCTTCGCCTTCATCGCGCAGGATGTCGTGGCTGGCGGTGCAGACCACGGCGGGCGGCAGCCGGGGCAGGGTGTCGGTGCAGCTGGCCGGCAGGCGGCAGCGTGCATCCGCGCCTTCGGCGCCGCCCAGTTCCTGCCAGTAGCGGGCCATGGCGCTGCGGGTCAGGCCAAAGCCTTCGCTGAAGGCCTGCATGCTGGGGTGGTCCTGCTCCGGCGCAATCGGCGGGTAGAACAGCAG
>NZ_JAOTQT010000073.1:0-349 GCF_025685725.1 Burkholderia sp. BKH01
TGTCCCCTTCGTCTAGAGGCCTAGGACATCACCCTTTCACGGTGAGTACAGGGGTTCGAATCCCCTAGGGGACGCCAGATTCAGCGGCGTTTCGTAGAAGTGTCGCGAGGCTTGCAGGAACGTAACCGACGTCCTGCGGGTTGGGTAAGGAAGTTGGAGCGGTAGTTCAGTCGGTTAGAATACCGGCCTGTCACGCCGGGGGTCGCGGGTTCGAGTCCCGTCCGCTCCGCCAGAACGAAGCCCGTTCAAGACGTTTTTGAGCGGGCTTTTGTATTAAGGATGTAAGCAGTACGTTGTCCCCTTCGTCTAGAGGCCTAGGACATCACCCTTTCACGGTGAGTACAGGGGT
>NZ_JAOTQT010000074.1:0-295 GCF_025685725.1 Burkholderia sp. BKH01
GCGGGGTGCATAGAATCACGCCTCTTTCGCGCTAACGGAAACGCGGCGCGGGAGAGGGGAAGCGAAGTCGGTGGTGTGCGGCAGGTTGGGCGCACGGCTGACGCAGGAAGATGAACCCCGCAGTCGCAACGAAGCAGTTAAAAAGTTGTTGACGAGCTGCGAAACACGGTTCATAATCTCGCTTCTCTGCTGCTGAAAACGCAGCGCTGCTGAGAAACACGAAGTTTCTCGCAGAAATGCTCTTTAAAAATTAACAGCCGATAAGTGTGGGCGCTTGATGAAAGCGAGCTGATCT
>NZ_JAOTQT010000075.1:0-265 GCF_025685725.1 Burkholderia sp. BKH01
TTGCCCATCGCGGAGAGCAACTTCTCCGCGCGCAGCGTGCCGTTGTTGGTCGTATTGCCCGTGACCTTGACGTCGCCGGCCTCGAGCGTGCCGCTGTTGGTCAGTTTGCCCATCGCGGAGAGCAACTTCTCCGCGCGCAGCGTGCCGTTGTTGGTCGTATTGCCCGTGACCTTGACGTCGCCGGCCTCGAGCGTGCCGCTGTTGGTCAGTTTGCCCATCGCGGAGAGCAACTTCTCCGCGCGCAGCGTGCCGTTGTTGGTCGTAT
>NZ_JAOTQT010000076.1:0-248 GCF_025685725.1 Burkholderia sp. BKH01
AGGTAGCCGTATCGGAAGGTGCGGCTGGATCACCTCCTTTCCAGAGCTATCTCGCAAAGTTGAGCGCTCACGCTTATCGGCTGTTGGTCAAGACAGAAACTCTATCTGTCTGCGGTTGAATCGGTTATAATGCCGGCCGCATTTTCCAATCTTCAATGACAAATATTCGAATGAGGTTTGTTCGAGTCTTTTTCATTGGCGATTGAGCCAGTCAGAGTGATATGAGTAACACCATATCGGCTGTCGTT
>NZ_JAOTQT010000007.1:0-278973 GCF_025685725.1 Burkholderia sp. BKH01
CCATGCATCGCGGTCGACCGGACTTGGCGCTTCAGCGCTTGGCCCGGTCCCATGCATCGCGGTCGACCGGACTTGGCGCTTCAGCGCTTGGCCCGGTCCCATGCTTCGCGGTCGACCGGACCTGACGCCTCGACGCTTAGTCCGGCCGCATGCCTATCTATCAGCGCAGCGCGATCGTCATGTTCACGCCGCCGGCCGTCGCATCGTCGTCGAACCAGCGCGCGGTGACCGTCTTCGTCTGCGTGTAGAACTGCACGACTTGCTTGCCGTACGGGCCGAGATCGCCGAGCTTCGAGCCGCGCGAGCCCGTGAAGCTGAAGTAGGGCACCGGCACCGGAATCGGGATGTTGATGCCGACCTGACCGACGTCGATCTCGCTCTGGAACTTGCGCGCGGCCGCGCCGCTCTGCGTGAACAGCCCGACGCCGTTGCCCATCGGGTTGCGGTTGACGAGCGCGATCGCTTCGTCGAGCGTGTCGGCTTCGAGCACGACCACCACCGGCCCGAAGATTTCTTCCGTATAGATCGACATGTCGGTCGTCACGCCCGAGAAGATCGTCGGGCCGACGAAGTTGCCGCGCTCGTAGCCGGGCACCTTCACGTTGCGACCGTCGAGTTCGAGCTTCGCGCCGGCCTTCACGCCTTCGTCGATCAGCGACAGGATGCGTTCCTTCGCGGCCTTCGACACGACCGGGCCGACGTCGGTGCCGGCTTCCGCGCCCGCATTCACCTTCAAGAGCTTCGCCTTCTCGACGAGTTCGGGCAGCCAGTTGCGCGCCTGGCCGACGAGCACGACGACCGACGTCGCCATGCAGCGTTGGCCGGCCGCGCCGAAGCCGGCGCCGACGAGCGCGTTGATCGTCTGCTCGCGGTGCGCATCGGGCAGCACCACCGCGTGGTTCTTCGCGCCCATCATCGACTGAACGCGCTTGCCGTGCTGGCTGCCGAGGTTGTACACGTGCGTGCCGACGCGCGTCGAGCCGACGAACGAGATCGCCTTGATGTCCGGATGCGTGCACAGGCGGTCGACCACCGTCTTGCCGCCGTGCACGACGTTCAGTACACCTTTGGGTACGCCGGCCTCGATCGCGAGTTCGACGAGCTGCATCGTCGACAGAGGGTCCTGCTCCGACGGCTTCAGCACGAACGTGTTGCCGCACACGATCGCCATCGGGAACATCCACAGCGGGATCATCCCGGGGAAGTTGAACGGCGTGATGCCCGCGCACACGCCGATCGGCTGGCGCAGCGTGTAGGTATCGACGCCGCCCGCGACGTTCTCCGCGAATTCGCCTTGCTGGAGCGTGCCGATCGAGCACGCATGCTCGACCACTTCGAGGCCGCGGAAGATGTCGCCTTGCGCGTCGGGCAGCGTCTTGCCTTGCTCGGCCGTCAGCGTGTGCGCGATCCGTTCGAGATTGCGGCGCACGAGATCCTGGAACTTCAGCATGATGCGCAGCCGTGCGCCGACCGGCGTCGTCTTCCAGGTCTGGAATGCGCGCTGTGCAGACGCGATCGTGGCGTCGACCTCGTCGAGCGTCGCGTACGGCACGCGGCCGATCGTTTCCTGCGTCGCGGGGTTGACGATGTCGCCCCATTCGGTGCTTTGCGATTCGACGAACGCGCCGTCGATCAGCAGCTTGGCGGTGGGCAGGGCGAGGGTGGTCTGGGGAACTGCGGCGTTCATGGAACTCTCCGGGGAAGGAAGCGATGTTGCGATGAAAAGGCAGCCTGTATCCGCCGCACGTGCAGGCGCGGCAGACAGCAGGACGAACCGGGTTCGGACGGATGCCGGCCGGGCGTGCTCAGGCGCGCGGCGGCCGCATCAGTGCGGTACACACGAGCGCGAACACGCCGAAGCCGACGAGGTACGCAATGACGTAATGCGGCTGGCCGCCGCCGGCCTTGAGCAGCGACGTCGCGATCATCGGCGCGAAGCCGCCGCCGATCACGCCGGCGAGTTGCACCGACAGCGAGATGCCGCTGTAGCGGATTTCCGCCGGGAATTGCTGTGCGAACAGCAGCGATTCCGGCGCATAGAGGATCGGGAACACGACGCCGAGGCCGAGCACGATCGCCCACCATGCGTACGACGTCTGCTGCGTGCCGAGCATCATGAAGAACGGCGCGGCGAACGCGCACATCAGCACGAGGCCGATCGCGAACATCCGGCGCTGGCCGATGCGGTCGCTCAGGTGGCCGCACAGCGGCATCGTGACGAGCGACAGCACGGCGCCGGCCGTGATCGCGTGCAGCATCTCGGCCTTCGGCAGATGAAGCTGCTGCGTCGCGTAAGCGAGCGCGAACGTGACGACCATGTAAAACCACGTGTTCTCGGCGGCGCGTGCGCCGACGATGGTCAGCACCTCGCGCGGATGGCGGCGCAGCGCGGCCGTCACCGGCGACTTCTCGGCCTTGCCCTGGCGCCGCATCTTCTCGAAGTCGGGCGACTCGGGCACCTTCGCGCGGATGAACCAGCCGAGGCCGACGAGCGCGATGCTCGCGAGGAACGGCACGCGCCAGCCCCACGACAGCATGTCCGCTTCCGGCAGCGCGGCCACCGCGGCCATCGCGAGCGACGACAGGATCAGGCCGAGCCCGACGCCCGTCTGCGGCAGGCTGCCGAACAGCCCCTTGCGGCCCTTCGGCGCATGCTCGACGGCCATCAGCACCGCGCCGCCCCATTCGCCGCCGACGGCCATCCCTTGCAGGAAGCGCATCGCGATCAGCAGCGCGGCCGCCCAGTAGCCGATGCTGTCGTACGACGGGATCAGCCCGATGATCATGCTCGGCACGCCCATCAGCAGCAGCGTGATCATCAGCATCGACTTGCGGCCGATCCGGTCGCCGAAGTGGCCGAACACGATGCCGCCCATCGGCCGCCCGATGAAGCCGACCGCGAACGTGCCGAACGCGGCGAGCGTGCCGACCACGGGGTCCAGCGACGGGAAGAAGATGCGGTTGAACACGAGCGCGGCGGCCGTGCCGTACAGGAAGAAGTCGTACCACTCGATCGTCGTGCCGGCCATGCTGGCCCAGCCGGCCAGCAGGTAGTGCTTCGCGGTGCGCTCGGGGGCCGGCGTCGCGACTGTCGCATGCTCATCGAGGGTGGATCGGGTCTGCATGGTGTCTCCGTGGTGGGTGCCGCGGCTCATGGTCCGCAGGTCACGGTCGAGTATAGTTATGCGCAGATTCATGATGTACCGATAAAGAAACCGGTTGGATGTGCATTTATGCATATCGACGGCCGGCCCGGAGACTTCTGCCCCTTTTTCTCTCGCCGATGCGACATGCCACCGAGCCGGTTTCCGGCAACCTGAACTGGGACGACCTGCGTTTCTTCCTCGAAGTCGCGCGCACGCAGCGCGCGAGCGGCGCCGCGAAGCGGCTCGGGGTCGACTACACGACCGTCGCGCGGCGCGTTCGCGCGCTCGAGGCCGCGATGGGCACGCTGCTGTTCGACAAGTCGCGCTCCGGCGGCTTCACGCTGACGGCTGAAGGGCAGCGGCTCGTCGCGTATGCGGACGCGATGGAGACGACCGTGCAGTCCGCGTGCGACCAGGTCGCGAACACCGGCGAGGCGCTGTCGGGCCACGTGCGGATCGGGTCGACTGAAGGGTTCGGCTGCTTTTTCCTGGCGCCGCAGCTCGCGCGGTTTCGCACCGCGCATCCGCATGTGACGGTCGACCTGCTGCCGGTCCCGCACTTCGTCAACCTGCCGAAGCGCGAGGCCGACCTGGCGATCACGCTCGAGCGGCCCGAGCGCGGGCCTTACGTGGTCACGAAGCTGTGCGACTACCAGTTGCGGCTCTACGCGACGCGCGACTATCTCGCGAACCATGCGCCGATCACGTGCACGGACGATCTCGCGCGGCACGCGTTCATCAGCTATGTCGACGATCTTGCGTTCAGCAACGAGCTGCTGTACCTGGACCGCGCGGTGCCGGGCGCGACGGCCGGGCTGCGCACGACGAGCGTGATCGCGCAATATTTCGCGGCGCTGCAGGGCGGCGGGCTCGCGATCCTGCCGTGCTTCATGGCGGCCACGCAGCCGGCGCTGGTGCCGGTGCTGCCGGACGACGTGGTCGTCACGCGGTGCTTCTGGCTGACCTGCCGCGAGGATCTGCGCAAGCTGCGGCGCGTGACCGCGCTGTGGGATTACCTGCGCACGGCGGCGGAGGCGAACCGGGAATTGCTGATGGGCGAATCGGGGACGTTGAAATTCGTCGGCGAGGCCGATTAGCCGGTGATGGAGACGGCGGCGATTCGCGCGGCGCTCGCGCGGGGCAACGCGGACGCGAGGGTTATCATCGCGTCATATCCGCACCGACAGCCGTCAGGAGAGTGTCGTGGAAATTCATTCGCAGTGGACGTTCGATTGCCGGCCCGAGCATGTGTGGCCGCATTTTCTCCATGCCCGGATGGACGACACGCGGCCGTTTCTGTTCCGCCTCGGCGTGCCGAAGCCCGTCAGTTGCCGCGTGCTCGAAGGCACGCCGGCCGTCGGTAATACGCGGCAGTGCACGACCGATCGCGGCACGATCGACCAGCGGATTCTCGTGCTCGACGAGAATCGCCGGCTGCGTTACCGGATGGTGTCGTCGACGGTCTGGTGTCGCGACTGGGTTGGGCTGCTGGAGGATGAATTCACGCTGACGTCAATCGAAGGTGACAAGACACGCGTCGAGCGGCGCACGGTGTTCAGCGCGCGCGGCATCTTCAAGCCGGTTCGGCAGATCGGTTTGTGGTTCGCGTTGCAGCAGGCCCACCGATACGCGGCGCGCAACTGGCGGCGCCTCGCGATCGCGGCGAAGGGGCGTGCCGTCGCGACGGAGCCGGCACCCGGGGCCTAGCGCCTACGTGTAATAGATTTGCCCGATATCCGTGTCGCGCATTTGTCCCGTGCGTTCGGCTTCCTCGCGGGCGACGTCGAAATCGCGCTTGCAAAGATCCGGGCGGCCCAACGCATGAAAAATACTCGACGTGCGCCACGCCGGCAGCCAGTCGGACCATGAAAGCCGCACGCCGATGATCAGCGCCAGCAGGACGCCCATCATCAGCGGCCCGCCCAGCAGCATGAACAGGTCGAGCTCGAGATCGGAAAACCCGCCGTCGCCGGTCCAGAGCACCAGGATCATCATCGGGACGAGCAGGCAGTTCACGCCGATGAACGACCATTTCCAGGCCAGCCACAGCGAGCGCGTCAGGCCGGCCAGCCCCGTATCGCCACAGGTGTAATCCATGGCCATATAGCGCCGATCGGGAGACGACAGCGCAAACAGGCGGCCTTTCCGGTTGATGACGGCCACGACTTCGTCGCCGACCTCGAAGCATTGCCCGCCCAGAAAGCCGCGATATGTCGCTCCGCCGATTTCGATCTCCACCGGAAGTTTGGCCAAGATGATCCTGCCGTTCCTGCCCACGGTCACATAGGCGTTTTGCGATGCGAAGGTCTTGCTGCCGCGCAGATTCGCATACGACCACGTCGCCGGGTGCTCGATCTTGTCGGCGTCGGCGTTCAGCTTGGCCAGGATGCTGTCTTCGTTGTCTTGTTCAAACATCAGCGCGTTGGCCGCGGCGCCGTTGCCGGTCAGGGCGGCCATGATCGGCACCACGTGGTGCGTGAACCGGTAGCCGAGCGATTTTTTCCTGGCCTCCGGGTCCGCCGGCGGGACCCGATGGCTTTCGGAAGGATCCTGATCCGGGCGTTCCAGGAAGCGCAGCGCGGTCAGCTTGCCTTCTACCAGATGCAGCGGAGATGACATGTGGGCGAATCGGAAAGGGCGGTGGTTGCGGAGTCTAGCAGTCGCCGGCCTCGCCGTACCGCCCGTGCGGGAATCGTCCGGGGCCGCGGGCGTTCAACCCGGGCAACCGAGCCGATCCGCGAGTTCGTTCAGGTCCCTGACATCGAAGTCCCATGCATCGTCGGCTTCCAGGTCGGTCGTCTGGCCGGGTCCGTGTTCGGTCGGCCGCAGCACGAACGCGGTCGACAGCCCGAGCCGGCGCGCGGCGGCGAGATCGCCGTTGTGCGCCGCGACCAGGCATAGTTCGGCCGGCGAGACGCCGAGAATGTCGACCGTGTCGCTGTACACCTGCGGCGATGGCTTGTACGCGCGGACGACTTCCGCGCCGAGGATCGCGTCCCACGGCAGCCCCGCTCGTTTCGCGACGTCGACCATCAGCCGGATGTTGCCGTTCGACAGCGGCGCAATGATGAAGCGCCGCTTCAGGCGATGCAGCGCGGCGACGGCGTCGGGCCACGGGTCGAGGCTGTGCCACGCGAGGTTGAGTGCATCGATGTCCGCGTCGGGCGCGTCGACGATCCCGTAGCGGTCGAGCGTGCGCACGAGGTTCTCGCGATGCAGCACGTCGAGCCGCACGTAGCGGCGGCGGCCGCTGCGGATTTCTTCCATCGACGGCGAATATTCGGCTCGCCACGCATCGGCGAACTCGAACGGATCGAGCGCCGGCGCGTGGCGCTCCAGAAAGGTGGCGGCACCGCGTGCGACGCAGCTTCTCCAGTCGACGATCGTTCCGAAGACATCGAAAACGAGCGCCTTGATTTCGGTGGGGTTCGTCATGGCGATCCAGTGAAGGTCATTCGATGAGGACACACGTCGCCGTGCCGCCGGAATGCGCGACGCCGGTTCGATCGACATTGAATCACGGATACGAAAACGCAGCTTGGCCGGGCCGCGATGTTGTCCGGGTGCCGCCGGAACGGATGCAAGAGGCAGCGTGGGGCGCGCCGCTGCAAGCCGGAATCGGCGTCGTGGCAGACCAGCCGCGCGGTCGCCGAACAGTCGGCCTGCGCGTTCGACCCTGCCGCACGGGCGGGCGAGCACGTCGGCCGGCTGCCGCTGAAACGGTCGACGATGCCCGACACGGTCGGTGCGCCGTATGCGGCGCCCGTGAGCGGCCCGGTCGCGGCCGCGCTCGATGCGCGGAAGGCCGCGACGCACACGCAACCCGGCACGGACGATCGAAAGAGATCGAGGCAGTGCGCCGCAACAATTCGACGAATCGCTTTCGACGGATGCGTGCGGCGCGCGCAAACGCTCACGAGGCCGTCGCGCGGCGCGCAATCCTTTCGAAAGGCTGACGGTCGGCCGCAAGCGACGCATCAACCACGCGTAAGCCCTGATGCGTGCGGATGCGCGGGGTCTCACGGATTGGTGTTAAATATGTTTCGGTGCGCCATGGTTCGGCGCGCACATGGCGCGCACACGGGGCGCACCGGGTATCGGCGTAAACCCGGAGCGAAAAACGGCACGAAGGATCGATAACGAATCGGGTGCATCAGACCCGATCGGACGGACGGCAGGATTCAACTTGAATACCGAACCGCAAAGTTCTCGTTACAGCCTCGGCCTCGCGGCGGAAGTGCTCGCGTCCGAGCAGAGCGTGCTGAGGCTGATCACGCGCAACACGCCGCTGCCGGAACTGTTGATCGAGGTCTGCCGGCGCGCCGAGACTTTGCTCGGCGACGGCGCATCGTGCACGATCCTGCTGCTCGATACGGACGGTGTGCACGTGCGTGTCGGCGCGGCGCCGTCGTTGCCCGCGCAGTACAGCGCCGCGATCGACGGCGCATCGATCGGGCCCGCCGCGGGGTCGTGCGGCACGGCGATGTACGAGCGCCGGATGGTTGCCGTCGAGGACATCGAAACCGATCCGCTGTGGGCCGACTACCGTTCCGTCGCGTTGCCGCTGGGCCTGCGCGCGTGCTGGTCGGTGCCGTTCCTCGACGACGCGGGCGTCGTGCTCGGCGCGTTCGCCGTCTATCACCGCACGCCGCGCCGGCCGAGCGACGAGGAAACCGCGCTGTTGCGCGATATCGGCAACAGCGTCGGCCTCGCGGTTCACCAGGACCGGATGGTGCGGCAGCTCGCGCGCAGCGAGGAACATCACCGGCTCGTCGTCAACAGCCTGAACGAAGGGATCCTCGTCGTGTCGCGCGACGGCGTCGTGGTCGCGAGCAACCCGAGCGCGAACCGGATGATGCACGTGCAGGGCGACCTCGTCGGCCGCCGGCTGTCGACGGTGATCCTGCGCAAGCTGCGCGAGGACGGCACGCCGATCGCGCCGGAAGAATGGCCGAGCCGGCTCGCGCTCGAGACGGCCACGCCGCAGCTCGACTACACGGTCGGCTTCAGCCTGGCGGATGGCGACATCATCTGGGTGCGCGGCAACGCGGTGCCGATCGTGAAGCCGGGCGAGACGCAGGCCGACTCGGTACTCGTGTCGTTCAACGACATCGGCCCGGTGCGCGAAGCGCAGCAGCAGTTGCGCTACCTGGCGACGCGCGATGCGCTGACGGGCCTCTACAACCGCCGCTGGCTCGGCGACCGCATGCGCGAGCTGTTCGGCGGGCACGATGCGACGGACGGGCCCGCGCGCGTCGCGATCCTGTTCATCGATCTCGTCGGCTTCAAGAAGGTCAACGACACGGCCGGTCACGACGCCGGCGACGCGTTGCTGCGCAGCGTCGCGGCGCGGCTCGCGGCCTGCGCGGGCGGCCGGCATGCGCTGACGCGCGTCGGCGGCGACGAATTCGTGATCCTCGTCGAGGACTGCGACGATCCCGACCGCCTCGCGGTGCTCGCGCGCGAGGTGATCGACGCGATCGCGAAGCCGTTCGCGATCGCGAACAACGAGTACTGGCTCGGCGTGTCGATCGGGATCAGCGTCGCGCCGCGCGACGGCGACGACGCCGTCACGCTGATGCGCAACGCCGATTCGGCGATGTACGACGCGAAGCAGCACGGCCGCAACCACTTCACGTTCTTCACCGCGCAGCTCAACCTGCGGCTGCAGCGCCGCTTCGCGGTCGAGCAGTCGCTGCGGCGCGCGCTCACGTCGGACCTGCTGCGGCTCGCGTATCAGCCCGTCGTCGATGCACGCACCGGCCGCACGGTCGGCGCCGAGGCGCTGCTGCGCTGGACGAGCCCCGAACTCGGGCCGATGTCGCCGACGGAATTCATTCCGGTCGCCGAAGATACGGGGCTGATCGTGTCGATCGGCCAGTGGGTGCTCGAAACCGCGTGCCGGCAGGCGGCCGAATGGCGCCGCACGATCGCGCCCGACCTGATGGTGGCCGTCAACCTGTCGCCTCGGCAGTTCCACGAAGGGCTCGTCGAATCGGTCGACCGCTGTCTCGCGCAAACGCGGCTCGATCCGTCCGCGCTCGAACTCGAGATCACCGAAGGACTGCTGATGAACGACACCGACACCGTGCTGCCGATGCTCGAAGCGCTCACGGACATGAAGGTGCGGATCTCGGTCGACGATTTCGGCACCGGCTATTCGTCGCTTGCGTACCTGAAGCGATTTCCGCTGCACATCCTGAAGGTCGACCGCTCGTTCGTGTCGGGCGTGCCCGATCATCACGACTCGGTCGCGATCACGCAGGCGGTGGTCGCGATGGCGCATTCGCTCGGGATGAAGGTCACGGCCGAAGGTGTCGAGACGCAGGCGCAGTCGTGGTTCCTGCAGCAGATCGGCTGCGACATGCAGCAGGGCTACCTGTTCAGCCGGCCGCTCGACGCGAACGACTACGCGCGCCGGCTCGGCGCCGCGTGAGCGCGGCCAGGGCCTGTTTGCGCCAGTAACGAACCCTAGTCGTCGCGCGGCGCGCCGAACCCGCCGGCGCCGGGCGGCGTCGTCGCGTCGATCTCGACGCGGTTCTTGCCTTCGTGCTTCGCACGGTACAGCGCACGGTCGGCGGCCTCGATCAGCACGGTCGTCGGCAGGCCGGGCGCCGGCACGATGCTCGCGCCGCCGATGCTGATCGTCACGGTGTTGCCCGTCGACGAATGCGCGTGCCGCAGCCGCAGCGCCTCGACCGCGAGACGGATCTTCTCGCCGAGCAGCCGCGCGGCGCCCGGCGACGAGGCAGGCATCACGACCGCGAATTCCTCGCCGCCGAAGCGCGCGGCGAGATCGCCCGACTGCCCGAGACAGCGCTCGATGGTCGACGCGATCTGCTTGAGCACGCTGTCGCCCGACACGTGCCCGTACGTGTCGTTGTACAGCTTGAAATTGTCGACGTCGATCATCAGCAGCGACAGCTCGTTGCGCTCGCGCGTGCCGCGCCGCCATTCGGCGGCCAGGTATTCGTCGAGATAGCGCCGGTTGGACAGCCCGGTCAGCCCGTCCGAGTGCGTGAGGCGCCGCAGTTCGAGATTGGCCTCGAGCAGTTGCTGCTGCGATTGCCGCAGCGCACGATAGGCCTCGTCGCGCTGCAGCAGGTTCACGTAAGAGCGCGAGTGGTAGCGGATGCGCGCGACGAGCTCGATACGGTCGGGCAGCTTCACGAGGTAGTCGTTCGCGCCGGCCGCGAACGCGGCGCTCTTGATCACGGGCTCTTCCTGCGTCGACAGCACGATGATCGGCACGTCGCGCGTCGCCGGATTCGCGCGGTACGTCTTCACGAGGCTCAGCCCGTCGGTGCCGGGCATCACGAGGTCCTGCAGGATCACGGTCGGCCGCGTCTCGATCGCGGTGGCCATCGCGTCGTCCGAGCGCGGGCAGTAGTGGAAGTCGATGCCTTCCTCGTCGACGAGCGCGCGTCGCACGGCTTCGGCGACGATCGTCTGGTCGTCGACCAGCAACACCATTGCCGGCACGTCGGCGGGCGGCGTATGCGGGCCGCCCGGCGGGCGGGTCAGGTCGCTAGTCATGATCGATGCGGGTTGTTGCAAGGGCAGGCATGGGTGTTGCGCGTGTTCATCGTCGGGATCAGATCCGTGCGAGCGCCGCCAGTTCGCCCGCAATGCGGCCGAGCGGCAGGATCGCGCGCGCCGCGCCGAGCGTCGCGGCCGCCTTCGGCATGCCGTACACGGCGCTCGTCGCCTCGTCCTGCGCGATCGTATGGTAGCCCTTCATCCGCAGCGCCTTCAGGCCGATCGCGCCGTCGCGTCCCATCCCGGTGAGCAGCACGCCGATCACGCGGCCGGGCCAGTGCTCGGTCAGGCTGTTGAAGAACACGTCGACCGACGGGCGATACGGCGTGGCGGCCGGCTCGCGCGTGTATTCGAGCGTGCCGGCGCGCGTGATGCGCAGGTGATCGTCGGTCGCGGCGAGCAGCGCGACGCCCGGCTGCGGGCGGTCGCCTTCGCGCGCCACGCGCACGGCGAGCGGCGTCTGGCCGTCGAGCCATTGCGCCATGCCTTCGGCGAACGCGCGGTCGACGTGCTGCACGATCACGATCGGCGCGCCGAAATCGGCCGGCAGGCCGCCGAGGATCGACGCGAGCGCGCCGGGGCCGCCAGCCGATGCGCCGATCGCGACCAGCGGGCCGCCGTCGGCGCGGGTGGCGATGCCGGCAACGCGCGTGCCGCCGGGCGCATCGAGCAGGCGGCCGATCTGGTCGATCTTCGCGAGCAGCAGTCTGGTCGTGTCGCCGGCCGCACCTTCGCCGAGCCGCGGCGTGTCGACCGCGTCGAGCGCGCCGGCGCCCATCGCCTCGAACACGCGCCACGCGTTCGCGCCGATGCAGCTCGTCACGATCAGGATCGCGCACGGTCGTTCGGACCGCATGATCCGCCGCGTCGCTTCGATCCCGTCGAATTTCGGCATGATCAGGTCCATCAGCACGACGTCGGGCGGCTGCGCGGCGCACAGTTCGACGGCCTGCGCGCCGTCGGTCGCGACCCACAGCACGCGGTGCTCGGGCCGATGCGAGATCGCGCGGCGCATCGCCTCGACGGCAAGCGGGAGGTCGTTGACGATGCCGATGTTCACAAGCGGAATTCTCCGGTCGGTTCGTCGTGTTGGAGGTAGGCCGGGTTCATGGAAGGGGCTGCCTGTTCGGCGCCGACGGGCGGCATCTGCGGCCGGGCGGCACGGCATTCTTTTTGGTTGTCGACGCCCCGAATGCTGTCATGCGGCGCGGGCGGCGGCAATCGAAAAATTTGCGCGTTGCGCCGTTTCAGTGCGTTTCCGCCATGACGATGCGGCGTTTTCGGCCGGTAACGGAACCGGGCCGGCGCACGCGTGCATGCCGGGGCCACGCGATCTCGCCACGGCAGGCCGCCGAAGCACGCATGTTACCGTGCCGGCTCCGACAGGAAGAACGAGGAGAACGGGATGGCCGCGCGCGACACCACGCTCGTCAGCCGTGACCGGTACGCGCCGGTCGTGATCGAACGCGACGGCCGGTTGCTGTATCGGATCGACATCGAGAGCGGGCACGCGTCGTTCCACCGCGAGTTTCCGGTCGAGCCCGACGCGGTGCGCGTGCTGCGCGACGACGCCGAGCGCTACTACTTCCTGTTCGCGGCGCTTCATCATCCGTATCAGTTGTGCGCGACGAACCTGTCCGACGCCGAGCGCGAACGCTACTTCAGCACGATCCTGTTTGCCGGCCGCGACGAGGTCGAAGCGTTCCTGACACAGCTCGACCGCGGCAGCAACGGCGCCGTATCGAATCTGTTGAGGATCTTCACGCGGGCCGACCACGGGCAATTGCGCGCGGGCCGGTGGTTCGGCATGGGCGCCGATACGCCGGCCGCGTAGCGGGTCGCAACCGGGCACCCGGCCGGGCGACCGGCCGCGCACCGGATGCGCGGCCGCGCCGTCAATGGCTGCGCGCGTACCCCTGGATCAGCGCGCGCATCATGCCTTCGACCGTCGCGTCGAGCAGGTCGGCTTCCTGCTCGGCCTCCTCGACGAGCGCAGCATAGGCGGTCGCGAGCGTCACGCGGTCGACTTCATGGCGTTGTTCCATCAGCGTCACCATCCCGTCCTTCGCCAGATGAGCGGAGAACGCGCGGCTGCCGATGGTCTGGAATACGTCAATCATGGCGGCTCTCCCGTACGTTGCCGATGCTTTCCAGTGTAGTCGGCGCACCGTGGCTCCGCCACGCGCGGCGGCCCGCGCCGGCGGCCGCCGGCTGTGCGAATGCACGCAGGCGCGCGTCGCAACGAGCGCGCCGCGCCGGCCGACCGGCGGTCGATTCCTCCGATGAAATACCGCCGGCACACGGCCCGCGCACGGTCTCCGCACGCTTCAACGTTTACCCGAATCGGCAAATCGTCGACTTTTTATCGATAAAGTCTCGTGTTAGATTTTGCGGTCCGAGCCCGGTCCAAACCGGGCAGGCGGCGCGTCGCGAAGGCGCCGCGCGTCCAACACAAGGAGGAGCAATGCTGGTGCTGATTGGGGTGCCGATCGTCGTGATCGGTTTCGCGCTGCGCTTCAATGCGCTGCTGGTGGTCACGATCGCGGGGCTCGCGACGGGGCTGGCGGGCGGGCTGAATCTCGTCGACATCGTCAGCGCGTTCGGCAAGGCGTTCACCGAAAACCGCTACATGGGCCTCATCTGGCTGACGCTGCCGGTGATCGCGCTGCTCGAGCGCAACGGGCTCAAGGAGCAGGCGAAGCGGATGATCTCGCGCGTGCAGGCGGCGACCACGGGCCGCGTGCTGATGCTGTACTTCGTGCTGCGCCAGGCGACGGCGGCGCTCGGCCTCACGTCGCTCGGCGGCCATGCGCAGATGGTGCGACCGCTGATCGCGCCGATGGCCGAAGCCGCCGCCGTCAACCGATATGGCGAGCTGCCCGAGTCGGTCCGCCAGCAGATCCGCGCGCATGCGTCGGGCGTCGACAACGTCGCCGTGTTCTTCGGCGAGGACATCTTCATAGCGATCCAGTCGATCCTGCTGATCAAGGGCTTTCTCGAGCAGAACGGGATCGCCATCGAGCCGCTGCACCTGTCGGTGTGGGCGATCCCGACCGCGATCGCCGCGCTGCTGATCCACTGCACGCGCCTCGCGCTGCTCGACCGCCGGCTCGCGCGCGGCTTCGGCTTGCTGGCGCAGGAGGGCGCGCGATGATCGGCCTCGAATCGCTGTACACGCTCGCGGGGCTGATGTTCGCCGCGTTCGCATGCTTCAACCTGACGGACCGCACGAATCCGCGGCGCGTCGTCAATTTCGCGTTCTGGGCGATCTATGCGGTCACGTTCCTGTTCGGCGCGCTGCTGCCGCATTTCGTGACGGGCTGCCTCGCGATCGCGCTCGCGGTGATCGCCGGCTCGGGCAAGCTCGGTCGCGGCAAATCGGTCGAAGCCGGCGAAGCGGCGGCCGTGCGGCGCGAAACCCTCGCGCAGCGCTTCGGCAACCGGCTGTTCCTGCCCGCGCTGCTGATCCCGCTCGTCACGCTGGTCGGTACGTTCGCGCTGAAGCTCGTGCCGTTCGTCGATCCGAAGAGCGTGACGCTGATCTCGCTCGTGCTCGGCACGATCGTCGCGTTCGTCGTCGCGCTCGCGATGCTGCGCGATTCGCCCGTGCATGCGCTGAAGGAAGCGCGCCACACGATGGACGCGGTCGGCTGGGCCGCGATCCTGCCGCAGATGCTCGCGGCGCTCGGCGCGCTGTTCGCGCTCGCCGGTGTCGGCGGCGTGGTGTCGGGGCTCGTGAAGGACTGGGTGCCGATCGATTCGCCGTTCGCGGTCGTCGCGGCCTACACGGTCGGCATGGCGCTGTTCACGATGATCATGGGCAACGGCTTCGCCGCGTTCCCGGTGATGACGGCCGGCATCGGCCTGCCGCTGATCGTCCACCAGTTCCACGGCAACCCGGCGATCGTCGGCGCGATCGGGATGCTGAGCGGCTTCTGCGGTACGCTGATGACGCCGATGGCCGCGAATTTCAACATCGTGCCGGCGGCGCTGCTCGAACTGAAGGACAAGAACGGCGTGATCAAGGCGCAGTGGCCGACGGCCGTGCTGCTGCTGGCCGTGAACACGCTGCTGATGTATGCGTTCGCATTCCGCTTCTGACTCGATGGACGAGATTCCAATGACCGACCGACTCACGCCCGAACTCGCATCGAAATTCGCGTCGCTCGCGCTCGCGCACCTGACTCGCGAATATCCGAACAAGCTCACGCATTCGCTCGAAGGCCCGCACGACGTGCAGGGGCCGCGCGCGCTGCACCCGATTTTCTACGGCAGCTACGACTGGCACTCGTGCGTGCACGGCTACTGGCTCGTGCTGCGCGTGCTCGAACGCTATCCGGCGCTACCGGAGGCCGAACGCATCGTCGCGATCGTCGACGCGCACTTCACCGACGCGAACGTCGCCGGCGAGCGCGCGTATCTCGCGCTGCCGCACAACAGCGGCTTCGAACGGCCGTACGGCTGGGCGTGGCTGCTCGCGCTGTCCGCGCAACTCGAGCGGCTCGCGCTGAAGGGTGCGCTGCCGCAGGCCGCGCGCTGGGCGAAGACGATGGCGCCGCTCACCGACCTGTTCGTGTCGCGCTTCGAGACCTTCCTGCCGAAAGCGACTTATCCGCTGCGCGTCGGCACGCACTTCAACACCGCGTTCGCGCTGGCGCTCGCGCTCGACTTCGCGCGCGACACGCAGCGCGACGGGCTCGCGGCGCTGATCGTCGATACCGCGAAGCGCTGGCACCTGAACGACGTCGCGTGCCAGGCGTGGGAGCCGTCGGGCGACGAATTCCTGTCGCCCGCGCTGATGGAGGCCGAACTGATGCGGCGCGTGCTGCCGGCGGCCGAATTCGACGGCTGGTTCGCGCGCTTTTTGCCCGATCTCGCGCGCGGCGAGCCGGCGACGCTGTTCGAGCCGGCGACGGTCAGCGACCGCAGCGACGGCAAGATCGCGCACCTCGATGGGCTGAACCTGAGCCGCGCGTGGTGCCAGCGTGCGCTCGCCGGCGCGCTGCCGGAAGGCGACGCGCGGCGCGCGAAGCTGCTCGACGCGGCCGGCCGGCATCTCGCGAGCGCGCTCGCGCACGTGGCCGGCGATTACATGGGCGAGCACTGGCTCGCGACGTTCGCGTTGCTCGCGCTGGAAGCGTAGCGCGCGAGCGAGCGAAACCCCGCCGGCGGCAAGGTCATTCCTGCGCGGCTATACTCGCCGCTCGGGCCGCTTCGCGCAGCATGCGTCGCGCGAAGCGGCCATTCGCCAGTTCGCCGCCTCTTCATGCACAAGCTCATTTCCTACGTCGCCGCGATCCACGGGCTCGCCGGCCCCGTGTCGATCGTGTCGCACGCGACGTCGCACGACCGCTGGACCGACGACGATGTCGAGGTTACGCGCGACGAAACCGAATACCGCTTCGACAACGGCGCGATCGTGCGCCGCTCGGTCGAGCAGGACCGCGCGCCGTCCGACCTGCTGTGCGCCGAATGCTGGATCGATTACGACGTGCTCCGCCATCCCGATGCGCAGCCGATCAGCCCGTCGCGGCTGACGTTCGACAACGCATGCCGCGAAACCTTCTGGTTGCGCTACCACCTCGCGTGAACGTGTGAATGCGTGAGCGCATGAGCGCATGAGCGCGTTCGACGTACGGCACCGTGATCGACGAAGGGGCCGCGAATTGCCGCGAGCAGCAGGTGAACGATGCGTGCACGGCTGCCGGTCGGACAACCGACGCCGTCCGGCGGCGTGAAGGATTCGAGGCTCTGCTACAAGCAAGGCGTGCAGGAAGCGATGAGAATGATTTTTTGAGCTGGTTCAGTCAGGTTTCCGTGGGCCGCACGACTGCCTTTGCGTCACATGCAACACCGCTTTCCATTGCCGGACTGGCTCTCGGCGGCGACGACTCGATACACTGCCGTACCGGTTGGACGGGCCCCGGCAACCAGGCCCGAGCAAGGAGGAGACAGGACACGATGGACATCCAACGCGCAGCGGTCGTCACGTACCGCGGCAATGCGATCGAGAACACGCACGTCGCCCATGTGGCGGTGGTGGATGCAAGCGGCAGGTTGCTCGCCCGGTTCGGCGATCCGTTCCGGATGACGCTGGCGCGCTCGGCGGCCAAGCCGGCCCAGGCGCTGTCGGTGATCGAGACGGGCGCGCCCGAGCGCTTCGGCTTCGACGACGCGGACATCGCGCTGATGTGCGCGTCGCACAGCAGCGAGGACCGGCACATCGAACGCACGCGGGCGATGCTCGCCAAGGTCGCCGCGCACGAATCGGATTTGCGGTGCGGCGGCCATCCGCCGTTGTCCGACGCGGTGTACCGGTCGTGGATCAAGCGCGACTACACGCCGACCGGCGTGTGCAGCAACTGTTCGGGCAAGCACGTCGGGATGCTGGCCGGCGCGCAGGCGATCGGCGCCGCGATGGCCGATTACCATCTGCCCGACCATCCGATGCAGGTGCGCGTGAAGCATGTCGTGGCCGATGCGTGCGGCTTGCGCGACGACGAAGTCGACTGGGCGATCGACGGGTGCAACCTGCCGACGCCGGCGTTTTCGCTGGATCGGCTGGCGCGTCTCTACGCATCGCTGGCCGACGGCGCGGACAAGGTGGAGGCGGGCGGCGGCGAGATGACCGGTCGCGTTCGCGCGCTGGCGCGCATTCATCGTGCGATGACGGCGCATCCGGAACTGGTCGCCGGTGACGGGCGTTATTGCACGGTGCTGATGAACGCGTTCGACGGGCAGGTGGTCGGCAAGCTCGGCGCCGATGCGTGCTACGGGCTCGGCGTGCGTGCATCGGAGAACACGCGGCGGCTCGGCGCCGACGGTGCGCTCGGCATTTCGGTGAAGATCGAGGACGGCAATCTCGACGTGCTCTACATGGTCGTCAGCGAACTGCTCGAGCGGCTGCAGATCGGCACGGCCGCGCAGCGCGCGCAGCTGGCCGGCTTCCACCGGCCGCGGATGCTCAATACGCAGGGCGTCGAGATCGGGCACGCCACGTTCCCGTTCGAACTGCAGCCTGCCTGAGCGTCGTCACCGCGCCGATGCCGCCGGCCCGCGAACCGGGCCGTGCGCATCGGCGCCCGCCCGCTAGCTGATCGACACGAACGCGAACACAAGCGCGGACACGAACGCGCGCGCTACGCGCGAGCGCCGCGAATCTTCGCCAGTTCGACGTCCGACAGCTCGCCGATCTGCGCGAGATGTTCCGCGAGAAAGTCCTTCAGCACGCGCAGCTTCGCCGAACTGCGCCGGTTCGCCAGATACGCGATGTAGATGAATTCGCCCGTCAGCCGGTTCTGCAGCCGGTAGCGCGGCAGCACGGCTTCGAGTTGCCCGCTCGCGAGCAGGTCGCGCACCAGCCAGATCTCGAACTCCGCGATGCCGAGCCCCGCGCAGGTCGCTTCGAGCAGCAGCTCCGAATGGTCGGTGACGAGATTGCCGGCCGGCAGCACGCTGTACCGCGCGTCGCCGTGCACGAGATCCCAGCGCGGATCGCCTTCCGGGTGCACGTAGCGCAGGCAGTTGTGGTGCTTCAGGTCGTCCGGCGTCGATGGGCGCCCGCAGCGATCGAGATAGCCGGGCGTCGCGCACAGGATGCTGTCGTTGCGCGACAGCCGGTGGACGACCAGGTTGTCCAGGTAGTTCTCGCCTTCGTGAATGTCGAGATCGAAACCGCCGGCCACGAGGTCGTTGTGGTTGTCGGTGAGCCGCACGTCGAGCTGGATCGTCGGATAGCGCGCGAGAAACGGCGCGACCAGCGGCGCGAGGTGACGGCGGCCGAACGCGACCGGTGCGGTGAGCTTCAGCGGGCCGCTCGGCTGCGCATTCAGCTCGGCGACCACACGCAGCGTGTCGTCGAGATCGGAGATCAGCGTGACCGCGCGCTCCAGGTAGATGTGGCCGGCCTCGGTCAGCGTCACGCTGTGCGTCGAACGGTGCAGCAGCGCGACGCCGAGCGCGTCCTCGATCGCCGTCACCTTGCGCGCGACGGTCGACGTCGACACGTGCATCTCCTTCGCGACCGCCGAAAAACTCCCTGTTTCGACCACCTTCACGAACGCGCGCATCGCGCCGAGGTGATCGATGCCTGTCTCTCTCACGCCTTTTTTCATTCGATTCTCGCTGTTGCGTCCCACGCAAAACCGCTTTCGATAATACATAGGCGAGCTTGTTTTTGCAAAGGCATAGAATGCGAACCCGTCGCGTCGGGAAGCGGCGCACGACGAGCGGCACGAGACAGCGGCACGAGACATTCAGGAGGGCACGATGGCAGAAAACGGCTTCCGCATCGAAGCGGATCTTTTAGGTAAGCGAAGCATTCCGGATGATGCCTACTACGGCGTTCATACACTGCGCGCGACAGAGAATTTCGACATTACCGGCCGCAGCATCGCGACGCTGCCGTACCTCGTGATGGCGCTCTCGGCCGTGAAGGAAGCCGCGGCCGACGCCAACTGCGAGCTCGGGCTGCTGCCGCGGCCGTATCGCGACGCGATCGCCGCCGCGTGCGTCGAGATCCGCGAAGGGCGCCTGCACGACCAGTTCGTCGTCGACGTCATCCAGGGCGGGGCCGGCACGTCGACCAACATGAACGCGAACGAAGTGATCTGCAACCGCGCGCTCGAAATCATGGGGCACGCGCGCGGGCAGTACGAATACCTGCATCCGAACGAGCACGTCAATCTCGCGCAGAGCACCAACGACGTCTATCCGACCGCGATCCGGATCGCGACGTGCTTCGCGGTCGAGCATCTGCTCGAAGCGATGGCGCGGCTGCGCGATGCGTTCGCGGAGAAGGCCGACGCGTTCGCGGGCCTGCTGAAGCTCGGCCGCACGCAGTTGCAGGATGCGGTGCCGATGACGCTCGGCCAGGAATTCTCGACGTACGCGGTGATGCTGACCGAAGACATCGCGCGGCTGCAGGAAGCCGGCTGGCTGATTCGCGAGATCAATCTCGGCGCGACCGCGATCGGCACGGGGATCACCGCGCATCCGGAGTACGCGGAGAAGGCGCTGGCGGCGCTGCGGCGCATTACCGGGCTCGACCTGAGCACCGCGCCGAACCTGATCGAGGCGACGCAGGATTGCGGTGCGTTCGTGCAGGTCTCGGGCGTGCTCAAGCGGATCGCCGTGAAGCTGTCGAAGATCTGCAACGACCTGCGGCTACTGTCGAGCGGCCCGCGCGCGGGGTTCGGCGAGATCAACCTGCCGCCCGTGCAGGCCGGCTCGTCGATCATGCCCGGCAAGGTGAATCCGGTGATCCCGGAAGTCGTCAACCAGGTTGCGTTCGAGGTGTTCGGCAACGACCTGACCGTGACCTTCGCCGCCGAGGCCGGACAGCTTCAGCTCAACGCATTCGAGCCGGTGATCGCCAGCGCGTTGTTCCGCAGCTTCAGCCACCTGACGGCCGCATGCACGACGCTCGCGGAGCGGTGCGTGAGCGGGATCACCGCGAATCCCGAGCGGCTGCGCGAAACGATGGAGCGCTCGGTCGCGCTCGCGACCGCGCTGAACCCGTACATCGGATACAAGCGCGCGACCGCCGTGGCCGCCGAAGCGCACGCGACCGGCAAGTCGATCCGCGAGGTCGTGCTGGAGCGCGAACTGATGACCGACGCGCAACTGGACGACGCGCTTCAGCCCGAAGCACTGATCCGGCCGCGCGTGCTTTGACATCGGCCGCGCGGCGCCGGCGCGTGCCGCCGGCAGCCCGCGCGCGGCCGTTCGAAAAGCGCCCCGGAGCGGGGCGCGACACATCAATACACGGAGACACAACATGAAACACACCAGCGAGCGGCCGGCCGATGCGGCCGGCGGCGCGGATTCCCGTCACGCCGATCCCGACGCGATGTTCGCATCGCACGAAGCCGGTTATGCGAAGCATTTGAAGCCGCGGCACGTGCAGATGATCGCGATGGGCGGTGCGATCGGCACCGGCCTCTTTCTCGGCGCGGGCGGCCGCCTGCAGAGCGCGGGGCCCGCACTGGCGCTCGTGTATCTCGTCTGCGGCGTGTTCGCGTTCCTGATCATGCGCGCGCTCGGCGAGCTCGTGATGCACCGGCCGACCAGCGGCAGCTTCGTGTCGTATGCGCGGGAGTTCATGGGCGAGCGCGCGTCGTTCGTCGCGGGCTGGATGTACTACCTGAACTGGGCGACGACCGGCATCGTCGACATCACCGCGGTCGCGATCTACATGAAGTACTGGGCCGTGTTCACGGACGTGCCGCAGTGGGTGTTCGCGCTCGGCGCGCTCGGGATCGTGTCGGTGATGAACATGATCGGCGTGAAGGTGTTCGGCGAGATGGAGTTCTGGTTCTCGCTCGTCAAGGTGGGCACGCTCGCGGTGTTCCTCGCGGTCGGCGCCGTGTTCCTCGCGAGCGGCCATCCCGTTGCCGGCCAGATGCCGGGGCTTCACCTCGTCGCGGATCACGGCGGGATCTTTCCGCACGGCATCCTGCCGGCCGTGCTGATCGTGCAGGGTGTCGTGTTCGCGTATGCGAGCATCGAGCTCGTCGGCGTCGCGGCGGGCGAGACCGCCGATGCGCGCAAGGTGCTGCCGAAGGCCATCAACGGCGTGATGTGGCGTATCGCGCTGTTCTACGTCGGTTCGGTCGTGCTGTTGACGCTGCTGCTGCCGTGGACCGCATACAGCTCGCACGAAAGCCCGTTCGTGACGTTCTTCGGCAAGCTCGGCGTGCCGTACGTCGGCACGGTGATGAACGTCGTGGTGCTGACCGCCGCGCTGTCGAGCCTGAATTCAGGCCTCTATTCGACGGGGCGCGTGCTGCGCTCGCTCGCGATGGGCGGGTCGGCGCCGCGCTTCGTGTCGCGGATGAATGCGCGCGGCGTGCCGTACGGCGGGATCCTGATCACGGTCGCGATCAATGCGATCGGCGTGCCGCTGAACTACATCGTGCCGGCCCAGGCGTTCGAGATCGTGCTGAACATGGCGTCGCTCGGGATCATCACGACGTGGGGCTTCATCGTGATGAGCCAGATCCTGTTCCGCCGCGCGGTCAATCGCGGCGAGCTGAAGGCCGTATCGTTCCGGATGCCCGGCGCGCCGTTCACGTCGTGGCTCACGCTCGCGTTCCTCGTCGGCGTGCTGGTGCTGATGGCGTTCGACTACCCGGGCGGCACGTGGACCGTCGCGACGATTCCGGTTGTCGTGCTCGCGTTGGTGATCGGCTGGAAGCTTGCGAAGCGCGGTGCCGAGCGTGAGCAGGCCGTTGCGGTGCCCGCGGCCGTGCGCGCCGTCGCGGATCCTGCGCAGAACGCGTGACGGTACGTGCCGGTGAAGCCGGTCCGTTCGCGGGCCGGCTTCACCGGTGCGCTCAGTTCAACCCGGTGCGTTCGCAAACCCATCGGCCGAAATCGGCGGCCATCTCCGCGGTCAATTCGTGCCCGGCCGCGTAAAGCCGCGTGTCGTGCGCGACGCCGAGCGCCGTGAGTCTTGCATCGGCGGTGTCGGCCCATGCGACGGGCAGCTTGTCGTCGAAGCGGCCGTGCACGATCAGCGCATGCAACGGGCGAAGCGCATCGCGCGGCGCGATCAGCGGATCGATTTCCGGCAGGATGCGGCCGCACAGCACGGCGAACCCGGCGACGTCGGCCGGCGACGTGAGGCCGACGCTCGCACTCATGATGCCGCCCTGGCTGAAGCCGGCGATCACGGTCGGCAACGCGGCGCCCGCGCCGTCCTGCGCGCGCAAGGCGCGCAGCAGCGTAATCAGTTGCACGCGGCTGGCGTCCGCGCGGGCCGCATCGATTTCGGGGCCGTTCGGGCCGAAACGCACCGGAAACCACGCGTGCTGATTGGGCTCGAACGTGAGCGGGCCGCGCACGAACGCGATCTCGATGCGCGGATCGATCACATCGGCCACGTTCAGCAGGTTGGTTTCGTTGCCGCCGACGCCATGCAGCAGCAACAGGCGGGCGGCGGGGCGGCCGGCAGCCGGGCGCAGCCGGTACTGGAGGCCCGAATCGGGATCGGTGGTCAGCGGCAGGACGTCGGTCATCGCGTGGGTCCGGAAAGGGAAACGATACGACAGTCTAGAGCGTGCGGCCGGAGAGGTGAATCGCCGGGTGGCGATTGATTGTTTCCTGGAAGGAATGAATTCGGTCGCGGTTCATATCGAGGGACAGATTGTCGATTTCGCGAAGCACGGCGCGGGCCGCAGGCCGAACTATCCGCTGGCGACAGGCCAGTCGAGCGCGCCCGGGGCTGCAAGTCGAAGACCGGCTCGCCGTGCCCCGCGAAAGCTGAACGGCATGGCATGCAGGTTCGGATCTGCCGAGAGGAGGGTTCGCGCTCGCGCATTGACGAATCTGCTCACCGAACGACGCATCGATTATAAAAAAATTCCGGAACAAACCGGTTCGTGGATAATGCGTAAACGTTTTACCGATATTCAATAGGTTCGGATTACCGGTGGGCGAATAAAAAAATGAATATCCGCTACCCCGCCGATTCGGAAAAGCCAGCATCGGCATGGGCGCTGGAGCCCAGACGTTAACGGCAAAACAGCGAAAAACTTTAGTTTTTTCCCGCCGCAATTAATCATTCCAATTTTCTCAATGATCGATTGATTAACGGTCATCGGACAGTCATACACCATCCCCGATAATTCGCCGCTCATATTCTTTCAATAGACCAAAGGGCGATCGAAGCCGGATCGCTGCGGGGAGCTGTACTCATGACCATCCGTCATCGCATTACGCTGCTAGTCGTCCTGACGTTCTTTGCGCTGTCCGCGATCGGCATCTATGCCGTGTACCAGACGCGCAAGAGCGCGTCCGAAGTGCGCCAGGTCACCCGGGGTATCGTGCCGAGCGCGCTCGCGTCGGCCGATCTCGTCGCCGATGTGAAGAACATCCAGATCGCGACGATGACGCTCGTCTACGCGCCCGACGCGAATACCGCCGCGCAGGCGCGCGACGAGTTGAAGGCGAAGCAGGCCGCGCTGCGCGCCGCACTCGACGTGCAGGCGAAATCGGCGGTCGGCCGCGCGCAGGAGGGCCTCGTCACGCAGGCGAAGGACAGCGCCGCGAACTATTTCGCGGCGATCGACGACACCGTCAAGATGAAGGCGGACGGCAAGGCCGAGATGGCGCAGGCCTACCTGTTCGCGAACGTCGCGCAGTATCGCGACGAACTCGAAAGCATCGTCGGCACGCTGCGCGTCGAGAAGAACCGCCAGAAGGACGACGCGATCAGCGCGCTGAACGGGATGCTCGCGACGACGGCAACCGCGATCTCGGGCGTCGCGGGCACGGTGATCGTGCTGCTGACCGCGCTCGGCTTCGTGCTGTATCGCCAGATCACGCGTCCGCTGATCGGGATGCAGACGATGATGAGCGAGATCGCGACGAGCCAGGATTTCACGCGCCGCGTGCCGGTGGGCCGGATGGACGAGATCGGCCATTCGATCGTCGCGTTCAACGGGATGATCGAGAAGATCCAGGAGAACGCCGCGCAGCTCAAGCAGAAGACGGCCGACATCCAGGCGATGCTGCAGAACATGCAGCAGGGGATCCTGACCGTCGTCGAAGGCGGCGTCGTGCATGCGGAGTATTCGGCGTACCTCGAAACCATCTTCGAGACGAACGACATCGCGGGCCGCGACCTGATGGCGCTCGTGTTCGACGATTCGGCGATCGGTGCCGACGCGCGCTCGCAGGTCGATGCGGCCGTGCACGCATGCCTCGGCGAAGACAGCATGAACTTCGAATTCAACGCGCACCTGCTCGTCAACGAAGTCGCGAAGCGGATGCCGGACGGCCGCGAGAAATGGCTCGACCTGAGCTGGTCGGCGATCACCGACGAGACCGATACGGTCGTGCGCCTGATGTTGTGCGTGCGCGACGTGACCGAGATTCGCGAGCTGACCGCACAGGCCGGCGAGCAGCAGCGCCGCCTCGAGATGATCGGCGAGATCCTGTCGATCAGCCAGGACAAGTTCCATGACTTCGTGCACAGCGCGAACGGCTTCCTCAGCGAGAACGAGCGGATGATCCGCCAGCACGAGCGCGCCGATCACTCGATCGTCGCGGCGCTGTTCCGCAACATGCATACGATCAAGGGCAATGCGCGCACGTACAGCCTGCAGCACCTGACGAACATCGTCCACGAAGCGGAGCAGGCATACGAAACGCTGCGCCGCGCGGACGGCGGCCCCGAGTGGAACCGCGATGCGCTGATGGACGACCTGGCCCGCGTGCGCGAGGCCGTCGACCGCTATGCGACGATCAACGCGGTCACGCTCGGCCGCAGCGGCGAACCGGCGCAGGGCGGTGCCGACTACCTGATGGTCGAACGCGCGCACATCAGCGAGAGCCTGCGTGTGCTCGATGGCGCCGATCCGGCGAACGCGAACGACTGGCAGGCGGCACGCGATGCCGTGCGCCGCATGCTGAGCCAGTTCGGCACGCAGGGCATCGGCGACGCGCTCGGCGGCGTGATCGAGTCGCTGCCGTCGCTCGCGGCCGAACTCGGCAAGCCGGCGCCCGTCGTGCATATCGACAGCCACGGCCATCGCGTGCGCAGCGAGATCGGCGCGACGCTGAAGAACGTGTTCATGCACCTGCTGCGCAATTCGATCGACCACGGGATCGAATCGTCCGAAGAACGGCGCGCGGCCGGCAAGGCGGCGTCCGGCACGATCGACATCGCGGTCGGCGTGGGCGGCGGCGAGTTGTGGTTCGTGTTGAGCGACGATGGTCGCGGCCTCGCGCTCGACCGGATTCGCCGCATCGCGTGCGAGCGCGGGTGGATCGATGCGGACAACGAAGCGGCGCTTACCGACGAAGCGGTGGCCGAGCTGATCTTCCGGCCGGGCTTCTCGACCGCGCACGCGGTAACCGAGGTGTCGGGCCGTGGCGTCGGCATGGACGCGGTGCGCAACTTCCTGAAGCGCGACGGCGGCGATATCGCACTGCGCTTCACCGACGATCGCGTCGGCGCGCCGTATCGCGCGTTCGAGACGATCGTGTCGCTGCCGGCGCGCTTCGCGGCGGACGGTGCCGGTCACGGTGCCGCGCACGAGCGCGCGCGCACCGCGGACGTCGGCGCAGCGGAGTGATGGCGTGATCGTGCAGGCGTGGATGATCCAGATTGCCGCCGCGCTGGCGGGCGGCTTCGTCGTCGCGGTGGCGGCGGCGGTCGTGTCTCGCGTAACGCGCAAGCGGCTCGTTGCGGCGATGGAACGCGACGTGCATGCGTTGCGCGGCGCGCTCGACGCGGCCACCGCGAGGGCGGCAGAAGCGGCGTCGGCACATGCCGAGGCCGCCGACGCATGGGCGCAACGCGAGACGCAACTCGAGGACGCGCTGGCGCGCGAGGCATCCGCGGCCGGCACGCAGCGCGACGCGCTGCAGGCGCTGTCGGCCGACCGCGCCGCGCTCGCGCAGCATGCGATGAAGATCGCCGACGAAGCCGCGCGCCTGCGCGGGCTCGCCGGCACGTTCGAGCGCTGGCACGAGCAGATGATCTCGCTGACCACGCAGAACCAGGACATGCGCTCGAAGAACCAGGAGCTGTCGGCGATCGTCGCGCACGTGTCGATCGTGTCGCTGAACGCGTCGATCGAGGCGGCGCGTGCGGGCACGGCCGGGCGCGGCTTCTCGATCGTTGCGAGCGAGGTGCGCGGGCTGGCCGCACGCTCGCAGCAACTGTCGAACAGCTATCGCGACAGCCTGAACCGCAACGATCTCGTGACGGCCGCGACGTTCCAGGACATCCAGGCCGGCGGCAAGATGATCACGGCCGCGCTCGCGACGGTCGAGACGCTGGCCGGGCAGCTGCACACGCGGATCGAAGGAGAGGCAGCGTGATCAGCGCTCAGGCGAAAGCCGGCTTCGAGCGGATCTTCCTTGATGCGGCGCGCACGCGGCTCGCGTCCGGCGGCGCGTGCGACATCCGGCCGTCGGCCGCCGATCCGCACGATCCTGCGCGGGCGACTTCGCGATCGAAACCGAAGGTGCCGGAGTACGTCGTGGTACTGACGATCTCGGCGCTGCATTTCCGCCTGCTGCTCGCGCTGCGCTTCAGCGACGACGATGCGACGCGCGGCCATTTTGCCGGCGCGACGGCGGGCGCGAGCGGCCAGCGGCCGCTGCCCGAAGCGTTCATGGAAGTCGCGAACCTGTGCTGCGGCGCGATCAACCAGGCGCTGACCGTGTCGTTTCCCGATCTAGGAATGTCGACGCCTTGCCTGCTGGGCGGCGCGAGCATCGACTGCCTGCCCGCACTCGCGCCCGATTACGTGGCCGCCTACGATCTGACGCTCGACGGCGACGTGCGGGTCGGCGCGACGCTGTGCGTGTGCGCGAACGCGCCGGTCGATTTCCATGTGCCGGAAACGGCCACGGTGGACACCGGCGGCGAGCTCGAACTGTTCTGATCGACCATTAGGAAGGCTTGAGATGACCGAAGACCAACCCGTCAGCAAGGTGCTCGTGCTCGACGACAGCCGCACGCATGCCGACGCGATCAAGCGTTTCTGCGACGAGCACAACCTGGTCGGCCTGACCGTGCGGCGCAGCCGGCTGCTGAAGGTGCTGCGCTCGAACATCGATCTCGGCGCGATCCTGCTCGCCGAGGATTACGGCGGCTCGCCGGTCGAGAGCGCGATCATCGCGACGCAGATCGATGCGCTGCGGCCCGAGCTGCCGATCATCCTGCGCCGCGAATCGCTCGCATCGCGCGACGGGCTGCCCGACGCGCTCGCACGGGTGGCATGCGCGGCCTACGTCGCGGACGACATGACGCCGCTCAAGCGCGCGATCGACGAATACCTGTTCGGCCGCGACTACCCGAACGCGCTCGTGCGCGGCATCTCGGAGATCACCGAGGCGCGCATCGACAGCCTGTTTCCGGGCATGACGATCGAGCACGAAACGCCGTGCATCGTCCGCGACCAGATCATCTTCGGCGAGGTGTTCAGCCTGATCGCGCTCGAAAGCGCGTGGTGCCGCGGCTACATGCTGCTGCAGACGAGCGAGCAGCCGCTGCTCGACATGATCGGCGGCACGCGCGACAGCGGCCGTGCGCCGGATTTCCGCGACGTGAACAGCGTGCTCGGCGAGCTGACCAACCTCGTGTGGGGCGCGTTCAAGAACCGCTATCTCGGCGATGCGGAGGCGCTCGCGCGCCATCCGGTGCAGGTGCCGCTCGTCGTCAATCACAAGCAGAAGTTCATCTCGTTCGGCGGCGACTGTCCGCAGCTTTGCTTCAAGTACCGGATGACCGACCCGGCATCGGGGCGCTCCGTCTGTCTCGACCAGCGTTTCGTGTTCAGCCTAAGCTGGTCGCCGGAGGATTTCCGCGAATCGGTGCCGGACGTGGGGCCGATGGTCGAATCGGGTGAACTCGAATTGTTTTGAATTTTGAAGTCCGAAAGAAAGGAAGGGGAATACGACATGGCAAAGATTCTGGTGGTCGACGATTCGGGCACGGTACGCGACGAGGTCGCGGGCTTCCTGCGCAATCACGGGCTCGACGTCGCGACGGCCGTCGACGGCAAGGACGGGCTCGCGAAGCTCAAGGCGACGCCCGGCGTGCGCCTCGTGATCAGCGACGTGAACATGCCGAACATGGACGGCCTGACGATGGTCGAGAAGATCCGCGGCGAACTGGCGAACACGGCGGTCAACGTCGTGATGCTGACGACCGAAAGCAGCCCGGCGATGAAGGAGCGCGGCAAGGCGGCCGGCGTGAAGGGCTGGATCGTGAAGCCGTTCAAGGGCGACGCGGTGCTCGACGCGCTGAAGAAGCTCGCGGGCTGACGGCGGGCCGCGCGCGCCGCGGGCAGGGGCGTTACCGGGACGACGGGCCGGCGGACGAGAATTCGTCGACGACGGCCTCGATCACGGCCTGGATGCGCGCTGTCTTGTAGAGATCCGCATGCGCGACGAGCCACACGTCGAAGTGGTTGCATCGGCGCGGCATGACGCGTACCAGTTGCGGCTCGAGGTCGGCACGAAAACAGGGCAGTTCCGCCACGCCGAGCCCCGCGAGCGTGGCCTCGACCAGCATCATCGTCGACGATGTCTGGAACATCACGCGGCCGCGCGACGTCGGTTCGCCGCACAGCGCATCCCACATCGTCGGCATCACCGGCTGCTGGTACATCACGAGATCGTGTCCTTCGAACGCATGGCCCGGAGTCGGTTCGCCGCGTTCGGCCAGATAGCCGCGGGACGCATAGATGCCGCTTTCCAGATGCGCGAGCCGCCTGACGATCAGGTCCGGCGATTCCGGACGCAACGTGCGAATCGCGAGATCCGCTTCGCGCCGCGTGAGGTTGGCGATTTCCGTGGACGTCACGCACGCGACATCGATCCCGGCGTGCCTGTGGCGCAGGCGGGCGATGGCCGGAATCACGAAACGCTTGCCGAGCGAGTCGGTCGTCGCGATCCGGACGGATCCGGACAATTGGTCGTCGAGCCCCATCACGCGGCGCTCGATCGTCAGCGACGCGCGTTCCATCGTTTCGGCGGGCTCGAGCAACGCTTCACCCGCGGTCGTCAGCACGTAGAGGGCCGGGGTGCGCAGGAACAGGCGCGCGGAGAGTTCGTCCTCCAGCGCACCGATGCGGCGTCCCACCGTTGCCTGATCGACGTTCAGTTGCGCTGCGGCGGCACGCAGCGTGCCGGTGCGAGCCAGGGCCAGAAAGAAGCGGGCGTTGTCCCAGTTCATGCGGATCGGTGGTTTCGCGAGGCAAGGCGGTGGCGGAAGAGGAGATGCAATTCTGCATCATCTGGATGCGAAATTACCACTTTTCTGCATTGCGCACGGTTTCTAGACTCCCGGCATCGACCTGGAGTTTTTCATGACCGACTGTCAATCCACCTCCGTTGCCGTACCTGTACCCGCACCCGTGGCGACGGCAAGCCGCCCGACCGCGCGCGGCCGCCACCTGACGCTTGCGCTGGTCGCGATCGGGATGTTCATGGCGGTGCTCGATACGACGATCGTCAACGTCGCGCTGCCCGCCATGCGCGCCAGCCTCGGCGCGACGGTCGCGCACCTCGCGTGGATTGTCGACGCCTATACGCTCAGCTTTGCCGCGCTGATCCTCGCGGGCGGCACGGCGTCCGACCGGTTCGGCGCCGCGAACGTTTACCTGGCCGGGCTGGCGCTCTTCGTCGGTGCGTCGGCGGCCTGCGGTCTCGCGCCGTCCGTGGCGGTTCTCGTGGCCGCGCGATTCGTGCAAGGCGTGGGCGCGGCGCTTTTTCTCCCCGCATCGCTCGCGATCGTCCGCGGTACGTTCGAGGTGCCGGCCGAGCGGGCCAGGGCGATTGCCGTATGGGCCGGCATCGCGTCGGTCGCGGCGTCCGTGGGGCCCGTGCTGGGCGGCATCCTGGTGGAGGGCTTCGGCTGGCGCAGCGCGTTCCTCGTCAACGTGCCGACCGGCGCGGCCGCGTTCGCGGGGGCGGCGCTGCTCGTGCGTATGCCGGCTTCGCGGCACACGCGTCGTTTCGACTGGGCCGGCCAGTTCACCAGTGCGGCGGCGCTTGGGGCGCTGTGCTTTGCCGCGATCGAGCTGCCGACGCGCGGCCTCGGTGCGCCGGCCGTCTGGGGGGCGATGCTGGCCGCCGGGCTTGCGACAGCCGTGCTGGTCGTTGTCGAACGGCGCGTCCGCGAGCCGATGGTGCCGCCCGCGTGGTTTCGCAATCGCGTGTTCGTCGCGATGAACCTGATGGGCGGCCTGGTCTATGTCGGTTACTTCGGCCTGCTGTTCGTGCTGAGCCTGTACTTGCACGGAAGCGTCGGCCTGAATGCGCGACAGACGGGCCTGATGCTGCTGCCGCTCGCGCTGAGCCTGTCGCTCGGCAACCTGCTGTCCGGAAAGCTGCACGGACGTGCCAGTGCGGCCCGGTTGATGTCGGGTGGCCTCGGCATGGCGACGCTCGCCGTCGTGGCGCTGGCGGGCGCGCTCGCGATGCGCGCGCCGTGGCCGGTGACCTGGGCGGCGATGGCGGCGTTCGGCACCGGAACCGCGCTGTCCGTGGCGCCGATGATATCGACGGTGCTCGATCAGGTGCCGGCGGACGCGGCCGGCGTGGCGTCGGGGTTTCTCAATGCAGCCAGGCAGGCCGGAAGCCTGCTCGGGGTGGCCATCGCCGGCGCCGCGACGATGCTGCTGCCGAACCCGGCGGCGTCGCTATGGGCGGTCGCGGCGGTCAGTTCGGCTGCCTATGCGATAGCTGCGTTGGCAGCGCTGACGACGCGTGCCGGCGCGGCGAAAGGCGCCGGGCGGCGCGGCTGAAGCGCGCGCTGTCGTTTTCAACGCGACGCCGCGCACATCGGGCTGCGGCAGTCGATCGCGGGCGGCGGGTAGCGGCGGCCGACGCGCAATTTACAGCGCTCCGCGATGTCCGTATCCTGCCGAATGCCGAGGGCGGCGTGCCTGCGCGTCACACGCATCACGCCCGGCATCCATGACAATCAGGAACGGGGATTCCGATGAAAATCAAAGTCGATCGGGCAGTGCTTGCGCGCGGCGCATGCGCGGCACGGGTGGCTGCACCGATGGACGGCAAGCGCATCCCGTTCGCGCAGTACGAGGTCACGGGCTGCAACGGCCCGTACGAAGGCGTGACCGACGAAACGGGGCGCGGCGTGATGTACCGCTGCAAGACGCAGTCGAAGATCGACGTGTCGTTCCATCAGTCACGTCCGTAGGGCCGGTGCGATGGCGTCCGAATCCCGCCGCGCCGCGCCGCACACGGAGATGCCGATCGTGAAGGGCGTCGTGTTCACCGTGGCGGGCACGTGCCTGCTGATCGGTGTCGCCATGTACGCGCAGTCGACGCGCGAGTTCCTGCGGACGTCGGTCGTCGTGCCGGGCCGCGTCGTCAAGCTGAACGCGGGCCCGCATCATCCGCAGATCGCGTTCACGACGCTCGCGGGCGAGCATGTCGAATACCCGCAGGGCGGCGATGTCAGCGTGCCGGACGGCGCGACGGTCGAGGTGCGCTACGCGCCGGAGGCGCCCGCGATGACCGCGCGGATGAATACGTTCGGCGCGATCTGGGGCGGCGTGCTGACCTTCGGCGGCATCGGTGCCGTCTTTCTCCTCGGTGGCGTCGGGCAGTTGTGGTCGGGCGTGCGCGCGTGGCGTAGCGGGCGCCTGCACCCGTGACCGCCAGCGCCGCGCCGCGACTGGACGCCGCGCGGAATGTGGAGGACCATTTCATCGACATGCCGCGAACGCGCGTGTGCCGTCGCCGCCCGTTCGTGCCGCCTCCAATCCTGCCGAACCCGTCGAGCGAAACATCATGGAACCCGATCAAGAGACTGCCGAGCCGATCCTGTTGCGCGAGGTGCGCGACGGCGTCGTCACGCTGCGGCTGAACCGGCCGCAGCAGTTCAACGCGTTGTCCGAAGCGATGCTCGCGAGCCTGCACGACGCGTTCGGTGCGCTGGCGGCCGATCCGCACGTGCGCTGCGTCGTGCTGGCCGCGCAAGGCAAGGCGTTCTGCGCGGGCCACGACCTGCGGCAGATGCGCGGCAAGCCGGAGCTCGACTACTACCGCTCGCTGTTCGCGCAGTGCAGCCGCGTGATGCTCGCGATGCGCGCGTTGCCGGTGCCGGTGATCGCGCGTGTGCAGGGCATCGCGACGGCCGCCGGCTGCCAGCTCGTCGCCGCGTGCGATCTGGCGATCGCGGCGGATACCGCGCGTTTCGCGGTATCGGGCATCAACGTCGGGCTGTTCTGTTCGACGCCGGCCGTCGCGTTGAGCCGCAACGTCACGGCGAAGCGCGCGTTCGACATGCTCGTGACCGGGCGCTTCGTCGATGCGGCGACGGCCGCCGCGTGGGGGCTCGTCAACGAGGCCGTGCCCGAGGACGCGCTCGATGCGGCCGTCGCGCGCAAGGTCGCTGAGATCGTCGCGAAGAGCCCGGCCGCGGTGCGCTACGGCAAGCAGATGTTCTACCGCCAGCGCGAGTTGCCGCTCGACGAAGCGTATGCGTATGCGAGCGACGTGATGGCGCGCAACATGATGGAAGAGGATGCGGGCGAAGGGATCGACGCGTTCCTCGAGAAGCGGAAGCCGACGTGGCGTTCGTAGGAGCACGCCCCGGATGTGCATGTCGAGCGGCGCGGAAGCGCCGTAACCAACGCGTTTTCTCCGGCTCGGGTTTCCCGTCCGCCGGAACGCGAACGGGCCGCCCGAGGCGGCCCGCAAGTGAAGCGGCATGCGCGGCGGCGCGGTAGTGCGCCGCGGCATCGACGTCGATTAGCGTCCGTAGCTCCCGGTCCGCAGCGCCGGCTGCGCGGTCGATGCGCCGGGCGGCACGAGCACGACCGGCACGCGGCGCGCGAGCGCGCACATCAGCTCGTAGCCGATCGTGCCGCTGGCTTCCGCGACATCATCCACCTTCACCTGGTCGCCCCACAGCTCGACGCTCGACCCGATGCCCGCGTTCGGGCACGGCGTCAGGTCGACGGTCAGCATGTCCATCGACACGCGGCCGACGACGCGCGTCATCACGCCGTCCACCGCGATCGGCGTGCCGGTCGGCGCGTGGCGCGGATAGCCGTCCGCGTAGCCGCACGCGACGACGCCGATCCGCATCGGCCGGTCGGCCGTGAAGCGGCGGCCGTAGCCGACGGTTTCGTCCGGCGACAGCGTCTGCACGCCGATGATCCTGCTCGTCAGCGTCATCGCGGCCATCAGCGGCGTGTCGGCGATATGCCGCGCCGCGCCCGTCGGCGACGCGCCGTACAGGATCGTGCCGGGCCGCACCCAGTCACGGTGCGCGCGCGGATGCCACAGCACGGCCGCCGAATTCGACACCGAGCGCTCGCCCGGAATCCCGGCCGTGGTCGCGTCGAACTGATCGAGCTGCCAGTCGACCTCGCCTTCGTCCGCGTTCGCGAAATGCATCATCAGCGTGATCTTGCCGATCGACGGTGCGCTCGCCGCGCGCTCCCACGCGGCGCGGAACGCGGCGGGCCGGTAGCCGAGCCGGTTCATTCCCGAATTCATCTTGAGCTGGATGTCGATCGGCTGCCGCGGCTTCGCGGCGATCAGCAGGTCGAGCTGCTCGTCGCAGTGCACGGCCACCGTCAGCCGGTGGCGATCGGCCAGCTCGACGTCGGCCGGCTCGAAGATCCCTTCGAGCAGCAGCACGGGTTTGTCCCAGCCGAGCTCGCGCACGCGCACGGCTTCGTCGAGATCGAGCAGACCGATGCCGTCGGCGGCCGCGAGGCCCGGGTAGATCCACTCGATGCCGTGACCGTATGCGTTGGCCTTGATCACGGCCCACACGCGCGATTGCGCGGCGGTGCGGCGGATGAAGTCGAGGTTGTGACGGATGGCGTCGGGGCGGATATGGGCGACGATGGGACGGGGCATGGCGATGGCTCGGGTCGGATGTCGTTCGGCGCGCGGCGGCGCGCCCGGATCGGCAAGGCTGGCGCGGTGACGCGCCAAGCCAGTGATGAGCGCTATCTTATTGGTGTTCGACCAGTTTTTATTAACGTATTTGTGGATGATTTGGTGGAAATTTGGGTGGCGGGCCACGCCGGCCGCGGCCGTCGGCGGCACGTGCAGCCGAGTCTCCCGTCTAGAAAACCGGTGCGCGAACGGCGCGGCGCAATGCTAAGCTCTCGGCGATCTTGTCATTGAACAATGTAATCATAAAGGAGGAGACTTTGATGACGACGTCCCAGCTGTGCCTGTTCATCGTGGCGCTGTTGCCGTTCCCGCTGACGTTCCTGGCCAAGGCGCGCAAGGGCTACGACAACCGCACGCCGCGCGACTACCTGGCGAAACTCGAAGGCTGGCGCGCGCGGGCGCAGGCCGCGCACCAGAACGCGTGGGAAGCGCTTGCGCTGTTCACGGCCGCGCTGGTGGTCGCGTGGCACAACGGCGCGAACGCGCACCACGTCGACCAGCTCGCGATGGGTTTCGTCGCGATCCGCGTCGCTTATACGCTGATGTACCTGCTGAACTGGGCGTCGCTGCGTTCGCTCGTGTGGTTCGCCGGGATGGCGTGCGTCGTCGCGCTGTTCTTCGCCACGCCGTAACGGGCCGTCAAGAGGCGATGCCGGCTTCGCGGGTGCGGCCACCCCGGCACGCCGCCGCGTTGAAACGCCGCTGACACGCGGCACGAACGAGCATGCGGCCCGTGGCGAATGCGCTCGCGGTTGCGCTGCCGTCATCCCGCCGCACCCGTCGCTCGGGATGGCAAACCCGGCGGCCCGCACCAAGCGTCGCCATCCTCGCTTCACGTCCAGCCATCTGCCCGCGCGGCGCGACCCGGCTCGGGCGCTCCGCCCCGGCCATCTCCCCATTCCTCCGATCTATTCGGCCCGCGCGGCCCGGGTTTGTCTCGATGAAATTCCCCGTTGCGTACTTTTTTGTTGTCGTAGTATCGCCGTTGACAACACATGTTGCACTAAGATCTAATTTGACATCGCATGTTGCGGTGCGGCCTGATGTCGTCGTTCCCGCCGGCCGGCTGGCCGGCTACATCGCTCAATCATGCGGAGAGAAACCATGAGTCGCCGTTCCTTCCTGAAAGCCGTCGCGGTCGTTGCCGCGCTCGGCGCAAGCCTCGCGCACGCGGATACCAAGACGCTCGTCGTCGGCACCGATACGTCGTTCATGCCGTTCGAGTTCAAGCAGGGTGACAAGTACGTCGGCTTCGATCTCGACCTGTGGGCGGAGATCGCGAAGGACCAGGGCTGGAAATACACGATCCAGCCGATGGATTTCGCGGGCCTGATCCCGGCGCTGCAGACGCAGAACATCGACGTCGCGCTGTCGGGGATGACGATCAAGGAGGAGCGCAAGAAGGCGATCGACTTCTCCGCGCCGTACTACGACAGCGGCCTCGCGGCGATGGTGCAGACCGGCAACACGACGATCAAGTCGATCGACGACCTGAACGGCAAGGTGATCGCCGCGAAGACGGGCACCGCGACGATCGACTGGATCAAGGCGCACCTGAAGCCGAAGGAGATCCGCCAGTTCCCGAACATCGACCAGGCCTACCTCGCGCTTGAAGCCGGCCGTGTCGACGCGGCGATGCACGACACGCCGAACGTGCTGTTCTTCGTGAACAACGAAGGCAAGGGCAAGGTGCAGGTCGCGGGCCAGCCGGTCAGCGGCGACAAGTACGGGATGGGTTTTCCGAAGGGCAGCCCGCTCGTGCCGAAGGTCAACGCGTCGCTCGTGAAGATCAAGGCCGACGGCCGCTACGCGCAGATCTACAAGAAGTGGTTCGGCGCCGAGCCGCCGAAGATGTGAGCGTGACGGCGCAACAGCGCGCGGCCGTGCGGCCGCGCCGGTCTTGATTCGAACGGGGAGCGACAAGTGAATTTCGATTGGTCGGCGATCTGGGCGGCGTTGCCGGACCTGATGGACGGGGTCCGGTTGACGGTGTTCATCGCATTTTTCGGGCTGGTGGGCGGGTTCATCGTCGGGATGGTCGCGGGGATGTTCCGCGCATACGGACCGAAGGCGATGAACGTGCTCGCACAGGTCTACATTGAACTGATTCGCGGCACGCCGATCGTCGTGCAGGTGATGTTCCTGTATTTCGCGCTGCCGTTGCTCGCGCACATCCGCATCGACGGCCTGACGGCCGCGATCATCGCGATCACGGTGAACTCCGGCGCGTATCTCGCGGAAGTGGTGCGCGGCGCGCTGCTGTCGATCCCGAAGGGGCTGACGGAAGCGGGGCTCGCGATGGGCTTGTCGATGCCGCGCGTGCTGCTGAAGGTGGTCGGGCCGCTGGCGTTCCGGCGGCTGATTCCGCCGCTCGGCAACCAGTGCATCGTGAGCCTGAAGGACACGTCGCTGTTCATCGTGATCGGCGTCGGCGAACTGACGCGCAAGGGGCAGGAAATCATCGCGGGCAATTTCCAGGCGGTCGAGATCTGGAGCGCCGTTGCTGTCATCTACCTGCTGCTGACCGGCGCGATGACGCTGACGCTGCGGCTCGTCGAAAGGAGCATGAGAATTCTATGAGTATTATCGAATTCCAGAACGTGTCGAAGAGCTTCGGCCACGTGCCGGTGCTGCAGCACATCGACCTGAAGATCGACGCGGGCGAGGTGGTCGTCGTGATCGGTCCGTCGGGTTCGGGCAAGTCGACGATGCTGCGCTGTATCAACGCGCTCGAGAAAATCACCGGCGGCGAACTGCTCGTCGATGGCCAGAGCGTGCGCGGCAACGCGACGACGATCCGCAACATCCGGCTCGAAGCCGGCATGGTGTTCCAGCAGTTCAACCTGTTTCCGCAAATGACCGCGCTCGAGAACGTGATGTTCGGGCCGACCCAGGTGCGCGGCGCATCGCGCGCCGAAGCACGCGACCAGGCGATGGCGCTGCTCGACAAGGTCGGCCTCGAATCGCGCGCGAATCATTACCCGTCCGAGCTGTCGGGCGGCCAGCAGCAGCGTGTCGCGATCGCGCGCGCGCTCGCGATCCGGCCGCGGCTGATGCTGTTCGACGAGCCGACGTCGGCGCTCGATCCGGAGTTGCGCCACGAAGTGCTGAAAGTGATGCAGGATCTTGCTACCGAAGGAATGACGATGATCGTCGTCACGCACGAGATCGGCTTCGCGAAGCGGGTCGGCACGCGCCTGCTGTTCATGGATCAGGGTGGCATCGCCGAGGACGGCCATCCGGTCGACCTGATCGACCGGCCGCCGACGCCGCGCCTGAAGGAGTTCCTGAAACACGTGTCCTGAACGAAACCGAAACATTCGACATGCCGCTTTCCCTTACCCCCGTCATCGCCGGCGCGCCGTTCGACATCGGCGTGCGCCTCGGTGAACTCGCCCGTCCCGTGTTCGATGCGTACATGCAGCAGAGCAGCGCGTGGCAGGCCGTGCGCCGCTGGCGCGGCCATCCGTTCGTCGGCGCGCTGCGGCAGGCCGCGCTGGCCGCGTATCCCGATCTCGTCGCGGAACTGGACGGGATCGCGGCGGGCGTCGGCTGGCCGGCCGAGGACATCTTCCTGTGGAACTGCCGCGGCGAGCTGATCCACAACGCGCCGGACGGTTGCACGACGCTCGCCGCGCGCGGCGCGGACGGCACGCGCTGGATCGCGCACAACGAGGACGGCGACCCGTTCCTGCGCGAGCGCTGCCTGCTCGTCGACGTGCAGCCTGCGGGCAAGCCGGGCTTCATCAGTTTCTACTACCCCGGTTCGCTGCCGGGCCATACGTTTGCCGCGAACCGCGCGGGCATCGCGCAGGCGATCAACAACCTGCGGATCCGCACGCCGGCACCCGGCGTGCCGCGGATGATCCTCGCGCGCGCGGTGCTCGACGCGACGTCGCTCGACGCGGCAGCCGACGTGCTGCGCCTGCATGCACGCGCGAGCGGCTTTCATCACACGCTCGGCGCGACCGGCGATGCGCGGCTGCTGAGCATCGAAGCGAGCGCCGCGCGCTGTTCGGTGATCGACGTCGCGCGGCTCGCGGGCCATGCGAACCATCTCGTGCATCCCGGTTGCGAAGCAGAAGCACAGATCGTCACGCAATCGTCGGCCGACCGCCAGCGGCGCGTCGACGCGCTGACGCCCGGCATCGACGCGATCCACGAAGCCGCGCTGCTGCGCGTGCTCGGCGATCGCGCGCCGGAAGGGCTGCCGATCTATCGCGACGACCCGGCCGACCCGGACGACGAGAACACGCTCGGAACCGCGGTGTTCGCGATCGGCGCGGCGGCGATCGATTTCACCATTCACCAGCACGGCACGCAGCGTTTCGCGACGCGCATCGTGCCGTCCGGGCGCGCGCACGGCGCGTCCTGATCCATGAGGCAACGCATGACGACCGTTTTTCATCGCGCCCCGCGCGCGACCTTGCCCGTCGCCGTCGCAGGCGACGGCATCGAGATCATCGACTCGACCGGCAAACGCTATATCGACGCATGCGGCGGCGCGGCCGTCTCGTGTCTCGGCCACAGCAACCAGCGCGTGATCGACGCGATCAAGCGCCAGGCGCAGCAACTGCCGTACGCGCATACGTCGTTCTTCACGACCGACGTGGCCGAGGAACTGGCCGACCGGCTCGTCGACGGCGCGCCGGCCGGCCTCGAACACGTGTATTTCGTGTCGGGCGGCTCCGAGGCGATCGAGGCCGCGCTGAAGCTCGCGCGCCAGTATTTCGTCGAGAAGGGCGAGCCGCAGCGCCGCCATTTCATCGCGCGGCGCCAGAGCTATCACGGCAACACGCTCGGCGCGCTCGCGATCGGCGGCAACGCGTGGCGGCGCGAGCCGTTCCTGCCGTTGCTGATCGAAGCGCATCACGTGAGCCCGTGTTATGCGTATCGCGACCAGCAGGCGGGAGAAACCGACGAAGCGTATGCGCAGCGCCTCGCGGACGAGCTCGAGCAGAAGATCGTCGAACTCGGCGCGGAAAACGTCGCGGCGTTCGTCGCGGAAACGGTGGTGGGCGCAACGGCCGGCGCGGTGCCGCCGGTGCGCACGTACCTGAAGAAGATTCGCGCGGTGTGCGACAAGTACGGTGTACTGCTGATCCTCGACGAGATCATGTCGGGGATGGGGCGCACGGGCTACCTGTACGCGTGCGATGAAGACGGCGTCGCGCCAGACCTGCTGACGATCGCGAAAGGGCTCGGCGCGGGCTACCAGCCGATCGGCGCGACGCTTGTCAGCGACCGCATCTACCGGACGATCGTCGACGGGTCGGGTTTCTTCCAGCACGGTCACACGTACCTCGGCCACGCGACCGCATGCGCGGCCGCGCTCGAGGTGCAGCGCGTGATCGCCGACGAGAAGCTGCTCGACAACGTGAAGGCGCGCGGCGAGCAGTTGCGCGCGTCGTTGCGCGAGCATTACGGCGCGCATCCGCATGTAGGCGACGTGCGCGGCCGCGGGCTGTTCGTCGGCGTCGAGCTCGTGCGCGATCGCGACAGCAAGGCGACGTTCGATCCCGCGCTGAAGCTGCATGCGGCGGTCAAGCGCGAGGCGATGCAGCGCGGCCTGATGGTGTATCCGATGGGCGGGACGATCGACGGCGTCCACGGCGATCACATCCTGATCGCGCCGCCGTTCATCTGCACCGCGCAGCAGATCGATACGATCGTCGAGCGGCTGTCGGGCGCGATCGACGCGGCGCTCGCCGCGGCCGGTGCGTGACGGCATCGATGCACTGAACTCTTACCGGAATCACCATGACAGACAGACTGCCACCGTTCGATCCCGCGTCGGCCACCGATGCACAGAAGGCCGTGCTGGCCGACATTCTCAGCGGCCCGCGAGGCAACCTGAACGGGCCGTTTCTCGGCTGGATCGCGAGCCCCGAGCTGGCCCAGCACGCGCAGAAGCTCGGCGCGTTCTGCCGCTACCGCACGGGCCTGCCGCTGCGACTGTCGGAGCTCGCGATTCTCGTGACGGCCGCGCGCTGGCGCTCGCAGGCCGAGTGGCACATCCACCATCCGATCGCGCTCGACGCGGGTGTACCGGCCGCGACCGCCGACGCGATCCGGCGCGGTGTCGAACCTGCATTCGAGTCGGACGACGATGCGCTGATCCATGCGTTCGCGAGCGAGCTGTACGACACGCGGCGTGTCAGCGACGCGACGTTCGCGCGAGCGGAAGCGCGCTTCGGCCACGAAACCGTCGTGAATCTCGTTGCGCTGCTCGGCTATTACGCGCTTGTCGCGATGACGCTGAACACGTTCGGCATGCGCGCGGACGGGCAAACCGATCTGCCGTTTCCGGAGTGATCGCCGTGCAAGTGGCCGTGCATTGATCGTGCCGGAACAGCGGCCGCGATACGTCTGACGATCGCGCCGCCGGCATCAATGCAACGAAATGTATTCATGCGGGATCAATGGCCGATGGCCGCGTATCATGGCTTGTTCACGTCGATATGATCGGTGAGCAAGCATGACGAGTACCCGCAAAACCTTGATGATCGCCGGAGGGCTCCTGGTAGCCGCTGCCGGCACTGCATACGTGATGCTCCTGCGCGCGGACCACCGTGCGATCGAAGACGCCGGCATCGGCGATTCGGCCGCGCCGGTTGCCACGGCGCCCGCGAACAATGATCACGCAGTGCAGGGTGCCATCGCGCCGCCGGCACCGGCTGCCGCGACGGCAGCCCATGCCGATACGGCACCGAAACAGGCGGCTGTCCCGCCGCCTCCCGCCGCACCGGTGACCGCACCGGCAGCACCCGCGCGCGTCAGCGCTGCACCTGCATCTGTCCCCGCCGTTCCGGTTGTCAGCGAGAAAGCGCAGCCGGTGGCGAAGCCGAGCGCACCGCCGCCGAAGGTGAACGTCGTGACGGTCGATGCGCAGGATTCGACCCCGCCGGCCGCACAGCAGGCGCAACCGGCTCAGCCGGCCGCGCCGGCGCAGGTCACGCAACGCGCGCCGCGCAAGCGTGACGGCCTCGAACGCCATGCGGCCGCAGCGCCTGCCGCACCGAAATCCGCAACGAAATCCGAAACGCCGGAGACGGCCGAGCTCGTCAGGGAATCGGCGAAGCTCGATCCGTCGTTGCCGCCGCCGCCGATGTCGTCGATGTCGTCAAGTTCCGGTTCGTATCGGCAGGGCGGTTCGTCGTCGGGCGCGAACCCGGTTGCCGCCGCGATGACCGAGCAACTGGTCAGGCAGTCGAGCAGTCTCAATTCGCCGACCGGCAGCCCGGCCGCCAACGCGAAGTGATGTCGGCGGCGGTATGGAAAGGGGGGCGGGACGATGGGCAGTCGTGCGAGCGGTCCGGCGCGGCTGCCATGGATCGTTCATGCGACGGGTAGATATCGTTCCACCAGCCTGGCCCAGAAAGCGGAACCGACGACCAGGTTTTCGTCGTTGAAGTCGTAGGTCGCGCTATGCAGCGTGTTCCCGCCGTCGGTCGGACCGTTGCCGATCCGCAGGAATGCGCCGGGGCAGGCTTGCAGCATGTAGGCAAAGTCCTCGCTGCCCATCAACGGAGCCATCTGTTCCGTCACGCGCGCCTCGCCCACCAGCTCTTTCGCGACTTCGATCGCAAGCTCGGTTTCGGCGTCGGCGTTCGTCACGACCGGGTAGCCTTCCACATAATCGACGACGGCACGGAGGCCGTAACTGTCGGCCTGCGCGTGCACGAGCTCGGTGATTCTTTCCTTCAGCATCCGGCGGACATCCGCGTCGAACGACCGAACGCTGATGCTCAACTCGACTTCGCCCGGAATCACGTTCGGGGCCGATCCTCCGGCGATCTTGCCGATCGTCACGACCGCGGACTGCGTCGGATCGACGTTGCGCGAAACGATGGTCTGCAATGCCATCACGATACTGCCTGCCGCGACGATCGGGTCGTTGGCCAGGTGCGGGCGGGCAGCGTGCCCGCCCTTGCCGATGACCTTCACGAAGACACGGTCGCCCGCGGCCATGAAATGCCCCTTGCGGAACATGAACGTGCCCGCCGGCGCGCCCGGATGGTTGTGCATGGCGAACACCGCGTCGCAGGGAAAGCGCGTGAAGAGCCCTTGCTCGACCATGCGCTTGGCCCCGCTGTCGAATCCGCGTTCCTCGGCCGGCTGGAAGATCAGATGCACGGTGCCGTCGAATCGCCCGCGTTGTGCGAGGTGTCGGGCCGCGCCGAGCAACATCGCGGTATGGCCGTCATGGCCGCATGCATGCATTCGTCCCGGGTGGAGGCTCTTGTGACCGAACGTATTGCGTTCGTCGATCGGTAGCGCGTCCATGTCGGCGCGGATTCCGATACGACGTTCGCTCGAACCCAGCCGGAGCGTGCCGACCACGCCGGTGCCGGCAATGCCTGTCGCGACCGAATAGCCGTATTCCTTCAGGCGACTTGCGACGATTTCAGCTGTCTGCACTTCCTCGAATGCCAGTTCGGGGCAGCAATGCAGCGTATAGCGCAGCCTGCGCATGTCGTCGGCAAGCGGCTGCAGATCGGGGATGGAACTGAGGTCGGGTAATAGCATGTGCGGTCCGGGGAAAATGCGGCTGACTAGAAGGGGCCCCAATGCATCGCGACGCCGGTCGCGATGGCGACGATGCAGATCGCGAACCAGGCAATCAGCAGCGGCATGACGAAACGTACCCACTTGAAGTACGGGATGCCGGACGTAGCGAGGACGGCCATCAGGACGCCGGAAGTCGGGTTGAAGCAGTTGATGAAGCCTTCGCCGAGCAGTACGGCCTGCACCGTGACCTGTCGGGTCAGGTGCAACGTGTCGCCAAGGGGCGCGAAGATCGGGACGAGCACCGCCGATTCGCCGGACCCGGACGAGATGCCGACATGGATCAACGCGGCGCTCAGGAACATGCAGATCGCGGCCAGTGAGGAATCGAGCGGTGCGAGCATGCCGGCGAGCATGTTGACGATCGGGTCCATGATTCTGCCGTCGCCGAGCACGATCGAGATGGCCCGCGCCATGCCGACCACGAGCGCGCCCTTGACGAGCCCGCCGCAGCCGTGGAGGAACGTGTCCGCGATCGAGCCCGGGCGCATGCCGCTCACGATCCCGGCGGCGATCGCCATGACGAGAAACATCGCGATCATTTCGATTTCGGCCCAGTTGCGCGTCGACGAACCGTAGACGAAAACCGCAAGGCAGACGAGCACGATGCCGACGACGGCGCGTTGCCGGGCGTCGAACCGTCGCGTGGACAGGGGCGACAGGGCACCGGGCGCCCGGATCGCCGAGTCGGAAACCGTCGCGTCGTTCATTCGACAGGCACGGATGCGTACGACGAGGAAAATGACGGTGGCCGCCAGAAACGCGACATAGATGCACACCCGGAACGTCATGCCGGAAAACATCGGCAGGCCGGCCAGGCGTTGCGACAATCCGGTCGTTACGGGGTTGAGGATGCCCGTGTTGAAGCCGGCATATGTGCCGAGATAGATCATGCCGGCGCCGGTTTCTTTCGGCAATTGCATCGACTCTGCGAGCAGCAGTCCGAGCGGGACGAACGCGACGACCGAATTCGTCACCACGCCGAGTGTGCCGAGCAGCGAAAAAATGCAGCAAACGACGACCACGGCGACGTACGATCGTGTGCGCTCCCCCGGTGCGACCAGCGCGAGTGCACTGCGGACGGCGCCCGTCGATTCGAGTACGGCCAGTGCGCCGCCGGTGAACAGGATGAGAAAGATGATGGGCGCGGAAGTCGTCATCCCCTTGGCCAGCGCGACGAACATCTCGCCCGGCATCACGCCGTGCGTGGCAACCGGTTTCAGGCTGTTCGGAACGACGAAGCTGATACCGTTGCTGACCGTTCGCGCAAACTCGCCTGACGGCACGACCCAGGTCGCGATGGCGGCCGCCACCAGCATGACGAACAGCAGCACATAGGGGCTGATCGGCTCCTTGCCGTCGCGCGCGCGGGTGGGCTGGCGCGGTTGCTGCGTGCCGTCGACAAGCCGGCTGGCGTCGTTCATGTTGCTCCTCCGTTGATGTGCTCGAGTGGTCAGCCACCCTGTTTTCGGTCCGGCGCGGCTGTCTGCTTGCCCGGGCCGGCTCCGGGGCGGAGTATCGGCGAAATTCCGTCTGGAAAGTTGCTTCTATCGCTGCGAAAATGTTGCATTGAAGGCAACACTGGAGTCGGCATTGGATACGGTCGAACGGAGTCTCTCGGAGCGCACGCTGCAATATCTGGTCGCGATCGCAACGTACGGCGGAATGCGTCAGGCGGCGCTCGGTCTGGATGTGAACGTGTCGACGATCAGTCGGCAGGTTGCCCTTGCCGAGCGCGAGCTCAGGCTGTCGCTGGTGACCCGTCGCGGGCGAAAAATGGAGTTGACGGAAGCGGGGCAAATGGCGGTCGATTATTTTCGCGACTGCGAACGCAGCGCCCGCCGGTTTCGTGCGCAGCTCGACGAATATCGCGGCCTCAAACGGGGGCAGGTCACGATCGCCGCCGGCGAAGGGGCGGTTGCGAGCCTGGTCTCGATGGTCCTCAAGCCTTTCCTGGAAAAATATCCGGGTATCACCGTGGAGTTGCGCACCGGTTCGCTTCCGCAGCTCTTGTCGATGACCCGGGAGGATCAGGTCGATATCTGCGTATCGATCGGTGCCACGACGGATCCGACATTGAACGCGCGCCTGTTCCAGAGCGAGCCCATCTGCGCGATCTTCTCGGTAGATCATCCGATGGCATCGCGCAAATCGGTGAAGATGGAAGCGCTCGCCAACGAGCGCGTGGTCTTCATGCCTGCCGAGTTCGGGCTGCAGGCCCATGTCGATGCGATCCTCGCCGATATCGGGCGCACGTATGTGCCTGCATTCCGCTGCGACCGGTTTTCGACGGCAGTCGCGATTGCGGCGCAGAATCTCGCCGTTGCGTTCATGACACGCGGGGCGGCCCAGGAGAGGATCGCGGCGGGCCAGGTCGCCGCGGTGCCGATCGATCATCCGATCGCACGCTCGTTCGATCGTTATGTGGTCACGCGTGCGGGGCGGCGACTCGGTCCGGCCGCGAACTATCTGCGGCGGGAAATCGTGAGGTTGATGTCGACCGTGTAGCGACGAAAGCGGGCTTTGACCTGCATTCCACCGCCACTCGGCGAAGATGCAAAAAAAGGACCCCGCACGCCGACCAAAGCATGCGGGGCCAAGAGAGACAAGCCGTTGCGACGATGTGCTGACGTGCGTTAAGCGGCGACCGCTTCTTCGGCCTGCGGCTGAACGGCTGCTGCAGGCGTCACGTCCTGCCGGATCAGGTGGTCGAACGCGCCGAGCGATGCCTTCGCGCCTTCGCCGACCGCGATCACGATCTGCTTGAACGGCACCGTCGTCACGTCGCCGGCCGCGAACACGCCCGGCACCGACGTCGCGCCACGCGCATCGACGACGATCTCGCCGTGCTTCGACAGTTCGACCGTGCCCTTCAGCCATTCGGTGTTCGGCACGAGGCCGATCTGCACGAACACGCCTTCGAGATCGATGCGCTGCGTTTCGCCCGAGCGCAGATCCTTGTAGACGAGCCCGTTCAGCTTGCTGCCGTCGCCGGTCAGCTCGGTCGTCTGCGCCTGCGTGACGATCGTCACGTTCGGCAGGCTGCGCAGCTTGCGCTGCAGCACTTCGTCCGCGCGCAGTTGTGCGCCGTATTCGATCAGCGTGACTTCCTTCACGATGCCGGCGAGGTCGATCGCGGCCTCGACGCCCGAGTTGCCGCCGCCGACCACCGCGACGCGCTTGCCCTTGAACAGCGGGCCGTCGCAGTGCGGGCAGTACGCGACACCGCGATTGCGGTATTCGCGCTCGCCCGGCACGTTGATTTCGCGCCAGCGCGCGCCGGTGGCGAGGATGATCGTCTTCGCCTTCAGCACCGCGCAGTTCGCGAGGCGAATCTGGTGCACGTCGCCCGGGATCAGCGCGTCGGCGCGCTGCACGTCCATGATGTCGACGTCGTATTGCTTCACGTGCTGCTCGAGCGCGGTCGCGAACTTCGGCCCTTCGGTTTCCTGCACCGACACGAAGTTCTCGATCGCCATCGTGTCGAGCACCTGGCCGCCGAAACGCTCGGCGACGACGCCCGTCGCGATGCCCTTGCGCGCCGAGTAGATCGCCGCGGCCGCGCCTGCCGGGCCGCCGCCGACGATCAGCGTATCGAACACCGGCTTGTTTTCGAGCGACTTCGCGGCACGCTCGCTCGCACCCGTATCAAGTTTCGCGAGGATTTCCTTCACGCTGCTGCGGCCCTGGCCGAACGATGCGCCGTTCAGGAACATCGTCGGCACGGCCATGATCTGGCGCGACTCGACTTCATTCTGGAACAGCGCGCCGTCGATCGCGACGTGGCGGATGCGCGGGTTGATCAGCGACATCACGTTCAGCGCCTGCACGACTTCCGGGCAGTTCTGGCACGACAGCGAGAAATACGTCTCGAACGCGTAGTCGCCGTCGAGCGCGCGGATCTGTTCGATCACGTCGTCGTCGAGCTTGATCGGGTGGCCGCCGGTTTGGAGCAGCGCGAGCACGAGCGACGTGAATTCATGACCCATCGGAATGCCGGCGAAGCGGATGCCGGCCGGCTTGCCGGGCTCGCCGATCGAGAACGACGGCTTGCGCTCGGCGTCGTCGCGGCGTTCGGCCACGGTCACGCGATCCGTCAGCGACGCAATCTCGTTCAGCAGCGCCAGCAGTTCCTGCGATTTCGCGCTGTCGTCGAGCGAGGCGACGAGTTCGATCGGGCGCGTGATTTTTTCGAGGTACGCTTTCAGTTGGTTCTTGAGATTGGCGTCGAGCATGGCGTTTCGGATTCCGTATTAATGATTATGGTCGGGCACGTCGTGCCGGAGGGGGGGCGGCCGCGCGATGCGGCGGCCCGCCGTCGCGCGCCTCGTGCGAGGCGCGCGGAGCGATCGTCAGATCTTGCCGATCAGGTCGAGCGACGGGGTCAGCGTTTCCGCACCCGGCGTCCACTTGGCCGGGCACACTTCACCCGGATGCGCCGCGATGTATTGCGCAGCCTGCACCTTGCGCAGCAGTTCGCCTGCGTCGCGGCCGATGCCGTTGTCGTGGATTTCGCACAGCTTGATCTCGCCTTCCGGGTTGATCACGAACGTGCCGCGCAGCGCCATCCCTTCTTCCTCGATCAGCACGTCGAAGTTGCGCGACAGCGTGAGCGTCGGGTCGCCGATCATCGGATACTTGATCTTGCCGATCGTGTCCGACGTGTCGTGCCATGCCTTGTGCGTGAAGTGCGTGTCGGTCGACACGCCGTAGATTTCGACACCCAGCTTCTGGAATTCCGCGTAACGGTCGGCGAGGTCGCCCAGCTCGGTCGGGCAGACGAACGTGAAGTCGGCCGGGTAGAACACGACGACGGACCACTTGCCCTTGAAGTTCTCTTCGGAGACGGGCACGAATTCGCCGTTGTGGTATGCGGTTGCCTTGAACGGCTTGATTTGGGTGTTGATGATCGGCATGGGGTGGTTTCCTTTGCTTCAGTGGTGAGTGGAGTGTTGCCAGTATCCGGGTTCACCCTGATTTGGGGAAATTGCTTGTTTCAATCCAGGGCATCGGGAATTTCTATCTGCTTCCGGCCCTTGATTGGGTGGGGCGGGTGGGGAGGCGCTTTTGACGCTTGGGCGGGCGGGGTGAGGGCGTAGTGCTCCGTGCAGGGGCACGGCTCGCGCCCCGGGCTTCGCTCAAATCCCGGCCATCTTCCTCAACCACTCCGCCAGCCGCCGTGCCCCGTCCGGCATGTCCGCATCCTCGCGCGTGCACAGGTAATAATCGCGCCCGTCGTCGAGCGCATGGTCGAACAGCTTCACGAGTTCGCCGTTCGCCAGTTCGCGCTCGACCAGCGGCGCGCGCAGCAGCGCGGCGCCGAGATCCGCTCGCGCAGCGCTCAGCGTCAACTGGCCATCTTCGAACATCGGCCCGACCGCGTGCGACACATGCCGCACGCCGGCGCCCTGCAGCCAGTTGACCCATGTGCTGCGATCCTCGTCGTGCACGAGCGGCGCATGCGCGAGATCGGCCGGCGTGCGGAACGGCCCGTGGCGCTTCAGGAACGACGGGCTGCACATCGGCACCATCGCGCCCGGCAGCAGCCGCTCGCAGCGGTAGCCGGGCCAGTCGCCGGTGCCGAAGCGGATCGACAGATCCGACGCATCGCTTCGATAGTTGCGGTGATGCGCGTACAACACGGTCACGTCGACATCCGTGTTGTCGGCCAGGAACGCGTGCAGCCGCGGAATGAACCAGCCGATGCCGAGCAGCGGGATCAGGCTGACGGTGATCTGCCGCAGCGACGAGCGGTCACGCACGAAGCGCGTCGCGCTGCGCAGCACCGAGAACGCGGCGCTGATCGAACGGTAGTAGTCGCGCCCTTCGTCGGTGAGCGCGAGCAGCCGGCCCTCGCGCACCGTCAGCGGCGTCTGGATGAACGCTTCGAGCAGTTGCAGTTGATGGCTGACCGCCGACGGCGTGATGTCGAGTTCGCCCGCCGCCGCGGTGACCGACCCGAGGCGTGCAAACGCTTCGAACGCACGCACCGCGCGCAACGGCGGATCGTGCGGCAATTGTTCGATATTTTTCATGTATCGAATTTTATCGAAAAATCAGGGTAAGCGGCAACAATAAAATGTCTTGTATTTACAATGTGTTGAGTTAATGTGTCGAGAACGGCATAAGCATCCAACAATTGGGTATTTGGGGTTTGGGTGCTGAATATTTAATATTTTTCATGTCTTAATTCGAGTCACCGATCCCCCGCACATGAAAATCGCCTTCCTTCACGCCAGCCTCGTTTTCTCGGCGGCCGCCCTGGTCGCCTCCGTTCCCGCGTTCGCGCAGTCCACGCCGCAGACGGTCCTGATCGGTCTCGCCGCGCCGCTCACCGGCCCGTCCGCGCGTATCGGCAAGGATCTGCAGAACGGCGCGCAACTCGCGATCGACGACGCGAATGCCAAGCATCCGAGCATCGGCGGCAAGCCGGTGGTCTACAAGCTCGTCGCGGCCGACGACCAGTCCGATCCGCGCACGGCCGTCGCGGTCGCGCAGCAGCTCGTCGACCAGCACGTGATCGGCGTCGTCGGTCACTGGAACACAGGCTGCAGCGTGCCGGCGTCGCGCGTGTACCGCGACGCGGGGATTCCGCAGATCGCGCCGGCGTCCACCGGCCATCAATACACGCGGCAGGGCTACGCAACGGCGTTCCGCATCATGGGTCACGACGATGCGGGCGGCAACTTCACCGGCGCGTATGCGGTGAAGACGCTGAAGGCGAAGCGTATCGCCGTGATCGACGATCGCACGTCGTTCGGCGCGGGGCTGGCCGACCAGTTCATCAAGGGCGTGCAGGCGAACGGCGGCGCGATCGTCGATCGCCAGTACGTGAACGACAACACGACCGACTTCAGCGGCGTGCTGACCGCGATCAAGGGCAAGCGCGCGGATCTCGTGTTCTTCGGCGGCCTCGATGCGCAGGCCGCGCCGATCGCGCGCCGGATGCGCCAGCTCGGCGTGAACGCGCCGCTGCTCGGCGCGGGCGGCTTCGTGAGCCAGACCTTCCTGTCGCTCGCGGGCAAGGACGGCGATGGCGTGACAGCGCTCGAACCAGGCCTGCCGCTCGACCGGATGCCAGGCGGGAAGGCGTTCGACACGCAATACCAGGCGCGTTTCCGTGCGCCGATCGAACTGCATGCGCCGTTCGCGTACGACGCGGCGGCCACGCTGATCGCGGCCGCGCAGAAGGCCGGCACGACGCAGCCGGCGAAGCTGGTCGCGGCGGTCCGCGCGATCGACCGGCCGGGCGTGACGGGCCGGATCGCGTTCGACGGCGAAGGCAACCTGAAGGACCCGGCCTTCACGATCTACCAGGTGCGCAGCGGCAAGTGGAGCGTCGTCGACGTGCTCGGCGGCGCGCGCACCGCAACGAAATAAACGAAGCAAGGAGACGACCCCATGACCGACCCGACCCAGGCATCCGCCGCCGCACCCGAGGACGCGCGCCTCGGGATCCTCGCGCGGCGCCGCATCGAAGCGGAAATCATCAAGCCGATCTACGAGATCATGAAGCGCGAGTTCGGCGCCGAGCGCGCGCAGGCCGTGATCGCGGAAGCCGTGCGCGGCGCGGCCGTCGATGCGGGCCGCACGTTCGCAGCGCAGGAGCCTGGCGGCACGAGCGTGAAGTCGTTCATCGCGCTGCAGGTGCTGTGGGAGAAGGACGATGCGCTCGATGTCGAGGTGCGGCGCGCGGACGACGCGCACTACGACTACGACGTGCATCGCTGCAGCTATGCGGAGATGTATCACGCGATGGGGCTCGGCGAGATCGGGCACCTGCTGAGCTGCGCGCGCGACAGTTATTTCATCCAGGGCTATGCGCCGAACATCGCGCTCACGCGCACCAGCACGATCATGCAGGGCGGCAAGCGCTGCGATTTCCGCTACGCACTGCAGAGCGCGCCGGAGAACGGCGATGCGTGACGACAACGTGAGCACGCCGCGCGTCGACGGCGACCGTCTGTGGGCGTCGCTCGACCGGATGGCGCAGATCGGCGCGACGCCGAAGGGCGGCGTCTGCCGTCTCGCGCTGACCGATCTCGATCGTGAGTCGCGCGACCTGTTCGTGCAGTGGGCGCGCGACGCCGGCTGCACGGTGCGGGTGGACCGGATGGGCAACGTGTTCGCGCGCCGCGCGGGCCGCAATCCCGACGCCGCGCCGGTGCTGACGGGCTCGCACGCCGATTCTCAGCCGACGGGCGGCCGCTACGACGGCATCTACGGCGTGCTCGGCGGGCTGGAGGTCGTGCGCGCGCTGAACGACGCGGGCATCGAGACCGAACGCCCGATCGACGTCGTGATCTGGACCAACGAGGAAGGTTCGCGCTTCGCGCCGGCAATGGTTTCGGCCGGCGTGTTCTCGGGCGTCTATACGCTCGAATACGGGCTGTCGCGCACCGACAGCGCGGGCAGGACGATCGGCGAGGAACTGGAGCGGATCGGCTACGCGGGCGCCGAGCCCGTCGGCGGTTATCCGGTGCACGCGGCGTACGAACTGCATATCGAACAGGGCGCGATTCTCGAACGGGCCGGCAAGACGATCGGCGTCGTGACGGCCGGGCAGGGGCAGCGCTGGTACGAGGTGACGCTCACCGGTGTCGATGCGCACGCCGGCACGACGCCGATGGACTTCCGTCGCGATGCGCTGGTCGGCGCCGCGCGGATGATCTCGTTCGTCGACGCGCTCGGCCGCCGTTACGCGCCGTACGCACGCGCGACGGTCGGGATGATCGAAGCGCGGCCGAATTCGCGCAACACGGTGCCGGGCGGTTGTTTCTTCACGGTCGAGTTCCGTCACCCGGACGATGCGGTGCTCGACGAGCTGGACGCGGCACTGCGGTCGGAACTTGCCCGCGTGGCGGACGAGACCGGCCTCGGCGCGCGGATCGAACAGATCTTCACATATCCGCCGATCCCGTTCGCGCCGCGCTGCATCGACGCGGTGCGTGACGCGGCGCAGGCGCTCGGGCTGTCGCACATGGACATCGTGTCCGGTGCGGGGCATGACGCGTGCTACGTTGCGCGCGTCGCGCCGACCGGGATGATCTTCGTGCCGTGCGTGGACGGGCTGAGCCACAACGAGGCCGAAGCGATTACGCCCGAATGGGCGGCGGCGGGCGCCGATGTGCTGTTGCGTGCGGTGTTGCTGAGCGCGCAGGAAGCCTGAGCTCGACGAAGGCGGCCCGGCGGGCGGGTGTTCGCCGGCAGTTCGCACGCGTTCGGATCGCCGTTCGGCGGGACCGTCGCCCTGAGCGGGTGCGTCTGCGCGGCGTCGATCGAGGCGATGGTGAACAGCGTGTCGCCTGACGTCATCAACTCCATTTATTGTCCGGCCGCGCGTTACTTGCCCGCCTTGCGCCGCGCCATATACGCGAGGTACGCGACGATCTGCTCGAGCTCCCGGTCGCTCAGCTGATCCGGCGGAAACGCCGGCATGCTCCGGCCCGGCCAGTCGCGCACCGACGCCGGGTTGCGGATGTAGCGGCGCAGCGCGGCGGGCTGGAAGTAGTCGACCGGATTCATCGGTGTGTTCAGGTCGGGGCCTGCATGGCTGCTGCCCGCGCCGTTGACGCGGTGGCACGCGAGGCATTGCGTGATGAACAGGCGCTGGCCCGCGCGGGCCGGATCGCTTTCGGGCAGCGCGGAATCGACGGCGAGCGACGGCCAGCGCGCGACGGGCGACGATTCGATCGTGACGCGCACGATCTGGTACGGCCACTGCTCGCCGCGCACCGACGACGCGTCCGGCCCGAGCCACACGAGATAGAACGGCCCCGCGCTGACCTGCTTGCCGGGCAGCTTCGGCCACGGATGGGCCGGCTCTTCGATCGCGAGCCATGCGACGGCGCCGGCCGGCGCGCGGCGGCGCACGAGATCGAGCGGCAGTTGCGCGGCGAAGCCGTCGGCCGCGCGCGTTTCGAGCACGCCGTCGGCCGGCAGCGGCGCGTCGCCGAGCAGCGCGGCGAACGGCACGGCGCGGAACGTCATCGGCCGTCCGTACGCGATGTCGCGCGGCACGTGGATCGCCGTCGCATCGGGGCGCGCGAGCAGCGTCTGCCGCGTGACGGCGCGGGCCGTGCCGTCGGTCTCGAGTTCGAGCGCGGACTGGGCCGACGCGCGTTGTCCGATCAGGCAAATCGTCAGCAGCACGAGCGAAAACCATTGGCGCTTCAGCATTCGTTCTCCGGGAAGGGGCGTTGCGGCGGCGGCAGGACGCGCAAGCCGCGGCCGATGGAAGGAATCGGGCGACAGTCTATCCGGTACGCGCGGCGCTGGCGACTTCGGCGCGGGCCGCGCGACGCCGCGCTCGCGGTGGCGTCAACGACTCGAACACTGCGTTTCCGCCTTCGGCAGCGGCGTGTCCCGCCCCGGTTCGAAATCGGCTTCGCGCGCGCCCGACGGTGTCAGCGACACGAAATGCATCGCCGCGCCTTGCGCCGGGAAACCGGCGATGCCCGTCGTGCCCCACGGAATCGGCGAACGCTGCACGCCGCTCACCGAAATCTCCGCCGGCGCAAGTGCCAGCGTCAGCAGCCGCCCGTCGCTGGTCGGCACATACGCATGCGTGCCGGAGACACCGATGCCGGATTCGCGCACCGATGCCGGCAGGCAGTCGAGCGTCGCCGTGCGGCGGCCGTCCGGGTCGATCAGCATCGCGACGCCGTGATTGTCCGCGGTCGTCGTGACGACGATGAAGCGGTCGATCGCCGGCACATAGGCCGACGCGTATACGTAGTACCGGATCGCGTCGTTCAGCGACCCGAGTTTTTCGAGCTTCGCCGTGACCGGATCGAACATCGCGTATTCGAGCGTCGCGTCCGTGCTGCCTTCGATGAATTTCTGCCAGACGAGCAGCGCGTTGCGCGGCGAGCCGGCGATCACGGGCCACCATTCGCGGCGGTGCGGCGCGACCGACACGTGATTCAGCACACGCCCAGCCGCATCGTAGGTTTTCAGGTAGACGCCGTTGCCGGTGCCGAGGTTGTCGACCCCGCCGCCGTCGACCCAGTCGGTGGAATAGAACACGACGAAGCGTTCGCCGACCGTCGCGACATGCCCCGAGTGGCCGCCCGACTCGACGTCGTTCGGGTAGGGCTTGATCGGCTTCAGGTCGCGGCGGTAGATGCCGTAGCGCTGGCTGACTTCCTGCGGCGCGTTCCAGCCGTCCTCGAACGTGACGAAGATGTCGCCGCGCGCGTTCTGCGCGATCGATACGGGTTCCTGCGCCTCGGGGCGGCTGATGAACGGTCGGACGTGCAGCAGGTGCGGCTTGCCGGGCAGCCATTCGCCGACGTACACGTCGTGCGGCCAGTTGCCGTTGCGCATCGCGCCGCGCGGCACGATGCCCGAGCTGCTGAAGAATACCCAGCGTTTGCCGTTGCCCGCGTCGGCCACGCCGATACCGTGCATGAAGCGCCGCGGGTCGCCGGTGTCCTTCGACGCTGCCGGGCCCTGAACGGTGACCGTATGCACGGCCGGCGCGACGGCGCGGGCCGACGGCGGCGCCGCGACGATGCAGCACGCGCCGCAGAGCGCGGCCGCGACGCGCCGAGCCGCGTTCGGCCGCGCGCCCGCCTGCGCCGCGCGCGTTCGCTCCGTCATTCGACGGTCACCGATTTCGCGAGGTTGCGCGGCTTGTCGACGTCGGCGCCGCGCGCGCAGCCGACGTGATACGCGAGCAGTTGCAGCGGGATCACGTTGACGATCGGCGACAACAGGTCGCCCGATTCGCGCACGCGGATCAGGTGCGTATCGCGATCGGCGTCGATCGCGAGCTGGTTGCCGGCGAGCACGTAGAGCCGCCCGCCGCGCGCGCGCACCTCGGCCATGTTGGACTTCAGCTTCTGGAACAGGCGGTCGTCCGGCGCGATCGTGACGACCGGCATCGCGCTCGTGACGAGCGCGAGCGGCCCGTGCTTCAGCTCGCCGGCCGGATAGCCTTCCGCATGGATGTACGACACTTCCTTGAGCTTCAGCGCGCCTTCCATCGCGATCGGGAAGTGAATGCCGCGCCCGAGGAACAGCGCGTTCTCGGTGCGCGCGAACTTCGCGGCCCAACCCATGATCTGCGTTTCCAGCGCGAGCGCGTGGCTGATGCGCTCGGGCAGCGCGTGCAACTGCTTCAGGTGCATCGCGACCTGTGCGGCGTCGAGCCGGCCGCGCAACCGAGCGAGCGTCAGCGTCAGCACGAACAGCGCGACGAGCTGCGTCGTGAACGCCTTGGTCGACGCGACGCCGAGCTCGATGCCGGCCCGCGTCAGGAAGCGCAGCGGCGCGTTGCGCGCGATCGTGCTGGTTGCCACGTTGCAGATCGCCATCGACAGTTCCTGGCCCATTTCGCGCGCACGCTCGATCGCGCCGATCGTATCGGCCGTTTCGCCCGACTGCGAGATGCCGACCACGAGCGTGCGCGGATCGGCCACGGTGTCGCGGTAGCGGAATTCGCTGGCGATCTCGACCTGCGCGGGCACGCCCGCGATGCTTTCGAGCCAGTACTTCGCGGTCAGGCCCGCGTAGTAGCTGGTGCCGCAGCCGAGCAGCAGCACGCTCCGGACGTTCGACAGCTGCGCGCGCGTGTTTTCGCTCGCGTCGAACAGCGCCGGCGAGATCGTGTCGATGCCGTCGAGCGTGCTGGCGATCGCCTTCGGCTGTTCGAAGATCTCCTTTTGCATGAAGTGCTGGTACGGGCCGAGTGCGGCGTCGCCGTCGCGCGCCTTCACGTGGCACAGCGGGCGCTGCGCTTCGTTCCCGCCCGAGTCGACCACGGCGATGCGGTCCGGCGTGATCAGCGCGACGTCGCCGTCTTCCAGGTAGACGAAACGATCGGTCAGGTCGCCGAGCGCCGCGCAGTCCGACGCGAGGTAGTTCTGTTCGGCGCCGATGCCGATCACGAGCGGCGAGCCGGCGCGCGCGGCGACGAGGCGCTGCGGCTCGCGCGCGCTCAGCACCGCGATCGCGTACGCACCGTGCAGCCGCTTGACGGCGCGCATGACGGCGTCGAACAGGTCGTCGCGATAGACGCTGTGGATCAGGTGCGCGATCACCTCGGTGTCGGTTTCGCCGCGAAACGTATAGCCGAGCTGTCGCAGTTCGGCGCGCAGCGCGTCGTGGTTCTCGATGATGCCGTTGTGCACGACCGCGATCGTGTCGCCCGACATGATCGGGTGCGCGTTCATTTCCGACGGCGCGCCGTGCGTCGCCCAGCGCGTATGCGCGATGCAGGTCTGCGCTTCGAGACCGAGCGTCATCACACGATCCTGCAGGTCCGTCACGCGCCGCAGCGTGCGCTCGCTGCGCAGGCGGCCGTTGCCCTGCACGGCGATGCCGCACGAATCGTAGCCGCGATACTCGAGCCGGCTCAGCGCATTGACCAGTTGCGGCACCTGATTGCCGATGCCGCTTGCTCCGACGATTCCGCACATGATTCACCTCGTCCACAAGAAGTTGCCGGCCTGCCGGCGATGCACGGCGGCGCGGCGTCAGGAGCGGCGCCGCGCCGCACGGATATCGCCCCGTGCGCGGCGGCGCGTCTCCGCTGACCTATTCGCGGGGCGGCGGCCCCGCGTGGGCTACCCATTCGATGCCGGAAATCGACCCGTTCGCGTCGTGCGACGCGACGAGAATGCGCGTCATGCGCCGCGCGCCGCGCCGGCGTGCGCCGGTCAGCGCGGTCGGCGGCACCGAACGCACCTTCGCGCTGGCCGAGCGCCGCAGCATCTTCGACACGCGCAGCCGGTACGCGAGCGGATGCACGACGCGCCCCGCGATCAGCCATGTGACGGTCGTGCCGGCGATGGTCGCGATGCACGTCGCGTAGAACACCATCTGCTCGATCGGCATCTCGGCCTGGTTGAACGGCAGCAGGTAGCGGTACGTGTAGATGCAGATCGATGCCCACACGGCGCCCACCAGCGCGGGTCGCACGAGGCGAAACCAGACGACCAGCACGAGCCCGGCGATGCGGCCGCGCTCGACGATCATTTCGCGCGGCGTGCGCAGGGAAAGGTCAATAATCGGTGCGTTCTTCATGTTGAATGCCTCGGTCGGGGCTGACCCATACGGCCCGCTTGCCGCGGCCCCGCAATACGACGGCGGGCAGGGCGACGACGGTGGTGATCATGCTGATCAGCCAGAAGGCCACGGGATACCAGACGGTGTCCAGGAAATACATCAGGAGTTTTTCGTCGTAACGACGATCGATCATGCTGCCGATGATCAGCTGCAGGATGCAGGTGGCGACCAGCAGCATCCCGTGCCAGTGCGGCACGACCGATACGTGCCAGTCCAGCGGCAGCGGATGCACGACGTCGACGAGCGCGAGCAGCAGGATGAACGACATCGAGTAGGCCCACGCGATGCCGATCAGGTATTCGACGAACAGCGGCCACATCATCATCTGCGTCGGCCGTGCGAGCGTGCCCGCATACTTCATCAGCACCTGGATGCCGCCTTTCGCCCAGCGCAGCCGCTGCCGGTACAGCCCCTTCACCGTTTCGGGCATCAGGATCCAGCTCAGCGCGTGCGGCTCGTACACGACGCGCCAGTCGCGGCACTGCAGCTTCCAGCTGATGTCGATGTCCTCGGTCAGCATGTCCGAGCTCCAGTAGCCGACGTCGGCGAGCGCGGTCTTGCGGAACATCGTGATGACGCCCGACACCGTGAAGATGCGGCCGTACACCTGCTGCGTGCGCTTGATCAGACCGACGATCGACGAGAATTCGCCAACCTGCATGCGGCCGAGCAGCGACGTGCGCGTGCGGATGCGCGGGTTGCCGGTCACGGCGCCGACACCCGGGTCGGTCAGGAAATGCTCGAGCATCCAGCCGATCGCGTCGTGCGCAAGCAGCGAATCGCCGTCGATGCACAGCAGGTATTCCGCGTTCGATACGGCGGCCGCGGTCGTGAGCCCGACCGCCTTGCCTTCGTTGCGCGCGTGATGGATCACGAGCAGCCGCGGGATCTCCTCGGCCAGCTCGTTGAGGATCTCGCCGGTGCGATCCTTGCTGCCGTCGTTGACCGCGATGATGTCGTAGTTCGGGTACTGCATCGCGTTCAGGTGGCCGATCACGGCGCGCGCGTTCGCGGCTTCGTTGAAGCAGGGCACGACGATCGAGATCTTCGGGATGCCGCTCGACGCGATCGTCCGGGTCGACAACACGCGGCCCTCCTCGAGCAGGAAGTAGTGCACGACGCCGCCGATCATCCACAGATACGACATGAAGAACGGGTAGTAGAAGACGAAATCCTGCAGGCGCTGGATGATGCCGTGGGTCGTCATGGTGTCTTCGTCCCCTGCGGATGCTGCCTCTGCATCAGCGCGTTGATCGACGTCGGATCGAGACGCGACTTCAGCGACATCACGTCGCGCATCGTGTCGAGATCCGGCTGGTTGTTCAGGAAGTTGTCCGGGTAATAGCCGAAGTTCACCGCGCCCTTGCTGCGCAGCCGCCGCATCTGCGCGAGCAGCGCGTTGCCGGTAATGTCCTTGCGCGCACGCCAGTCGTACGACTGCAGCTCGAACACGGTGCGCGCGAGGCCGCGCTGTTTCGCACGCACGGCGTCGACGAGCCGGTCCATCCAGCGCTGCGGGTCCGGCGCCTGTTCCATGTACGGCATCGCCATCAGCGCGACGAAGTCGTAGGCGGCGAGGAAATCGTCGTAGTTCTGCGCGTACCACGCTTCGGACTCGGGCTTCAGAACCGGCAGCGCGAAGATGTTGCGCGCGGTCAGCACGTCGCCCGCATTCTGGTTCGCGAGCACGATCTGTTCGAGTTGGCGCGTCAGGTCGATCAGGTAGCGCGACTTCTGCCGCGTCCAGCGGCTCATCAGGTCCGGCGTCGCGCGGATCTTGCCGATGTCGGCCGGCAGCCCCCACTGCGAATACGTGCTCAATGCATGCCGGCCCGCATCCTCGTAATCGTCGAGCACGGCGTCGTCGCTGAACAGGATGCCGCTGAACGACGCGTACTTGCCGAGATCCTCGTAGATCTGCTCGATCATCAGCCGCGCCTGCGGGTCGAACGGGCTCAGCCGGTACACGCGCGAGCCGTTTTCGCGCGCGGGCGCGCCGCCATACGCGCTGACGGCCTCGAGCCCGCGATGCTTGTCGGCCGGCGGGCGGAACGCGAGTACCGGCATCCACGCGTACACCTGCACGTTCGAGCGCGTGTTGAGCTGCCATGCCGCGCGCGAGAACAGGTCGGCGCGCATCGGCAGGTGCCGGTTCGGGAAGTACAGCGATTCCGCGACGCCGGTGCCCTTCGGATCGGCGAACGCCTGCAGGTACACCGATTTCGGCTGCATTCGGTAGATGCGCTCGACGAGCTTGCCGAGATTCGTTTCCTGCCGCGCCGGATCGGGATCGTAGACCTGGTCGAGATCGACCTGCACGACGCGCTCGGGGATATCGACGTCGCCGCGGTTGGTCGCCGGCTCGCGCATTGATCGCTCGAACCCGCCGATGTCGACGTCGTACATCATCAGGATCCGCCGCAGCCGGTCGAGCGGCACGTCCGGCGTATTCGGGCCGGCATCGAGGCTGAACTGGATGTCCATGCCGAGCGACGTCGAGATCTTGCGCACCGGCTGGTTTTCCGCGCCGTATGGCCAGACCATCGAGCGTGCAACGATGCCGGTGCGTTCGCGTATCTGCCGCACGCATGTCTGCAGGTCGTCGTGCACGCGGGCTTCGAACTCCGCGTCGGTTTCATAGCGCTTCTCGTTTTCGAGGTACAGGTGCGAGGTGGTGGCCGGCAACTCGTTGCCCTGCGGATTCGCGACCGCGCCGTGATGGAGGTTGTGCGTGTGGCACGCGAGCTCGACCAGATCCGACCGGCCGACCTTCTGCACCTCGTCCCACGACATGAAGTAGTCGCGCGGCATCTGGATCCTGTCGCTGATCCTGATCGGCGCATCGGGCGGCGCGTCGATCCACGCGGTGACGATGCCCATCACGGCCGGATACTTGAAGCGCTCGAGCAGCGGCAGGACTTTCGTGTAGTGGCTGCGGTAGCCGTCGTCGAACGTGAGCAGCACCGCGCGCGGCGGCAGCGGCTTGCCGCCGTGCCGCGACGCCTCGATCTGCTTGACCGTGATGGTGTGATAGTTGTTGGTCTGCAGCCACGAGAAGATGGCGGTCAGCGTGCCGGTATCGACCGCGTACGGATCGACCATCGTCGACGTGGCGAACGTCGACAGCAGGTTGTCGCGCACGTCATGCAGGCAGATCACGCGGAACGTCTTGCCGTCGGCAGGATCGGACGGCGGCAGCAGGTCGATCATCCGCGCGTTCGTCACGCCCGGGAACAACGAACAGGCCGCAAACGTGCCGAGGCATCCGCACATGAAGATCCGTCTGGATTGCATTGTTCGAGCTCCTTGCTAAAACGGCAGGTTGAGCGACAGGAAGCCGGTTTCGGAACGCTCGCGCTGGCCGTCGTACGCATGGCTGCTGACCTCGACGCCGTAGGTCAGCGTGATGTCGTGCTTGAACGTCCATGCGTGCTCGAGGCGGGCGCTCCACAGCGGGCTGGTGCCGAAGCCGCGCTCGTTGTACACGCCGCCGGACGCCGACAGGCGCTGCTGCAACGACATGTCGCCCTTCTTCCACAGCGTCAACTGATGCATGACGGTCGCCGCGGCCGCATAGTCGCGGCCCGGGCTGAAGTAGGGCGCGTCCTGCCGCGTGTTGCTGTCGGTGCCGAGATTCAGCGACACGTTGACGAGCTGGTTCGCGGACGTGTACACGCGCTGCGTGCCGGTCGCGGATATTTCCTGGTGCAGGTTCGAATCGCTGTAGCGGCTTACGCCGTAGCTCAGCTTGACTTCGCGGCGGTCGTTCTGGCGATACACCACCTCGACGTTCGCGGAGCGGCCCCAGATGTGCGCGACATATGCCTTCCACGGCAACGTGTTGTCGTTGGAGTCGAGCGCGCCGCTGACCGTCCAGTAATCGTTGAGGTTGTACGTGATGGAGCCGCGGCCGCCGGTTCGCCCGTCGCTGCCGAGCGAGCGCGTGACTTCGCCCAGGATCGTCAGCGGCCCGTGCCGGTAGTCGCCGCCGACACCCGTGCGCGTGCGGCTGATGCTGCCGGCGTCGGTTTGCGCATGGCCGAAGAACGTGTGGGCAAACACGCGCCAGTTGTCGCCGAACGGTGGCGAATACACATAGCTGTCCGACGAGAAGCTGTTGTCGGCCAATGCGCTGTTGCCGTGCTCGAAGCTCAGGTCGGTCGTGAACACGGGGCTGCGGTACGCGTTGTAGTCGCGCTTGAACGTGCGCACGGCGCCGCTGTCCGGGAACGTGTTGTCGACGGTCTGGTCGACGCTTTTCGCGGTCGCGTAGTCGTCGGCCGTCAGCGCAGCGCGTCCGAGCCCGGCGAGCATTTCCACGCTGTCCGGGTGGTCGGTCAGCGACGCGCGATACATCGCGATCGCCTGGCGCGGATGCGACTGGCCCGACACGGCGTCGGCGTGCGCGGCGCGGACCTCGGCATTGAACGGCACTTCCTTCTCGAGCTTTTCCAGCGCCGCGATCCCTTCGTCCACCCGGCCCGTGTAGATCAGGTATTGCGCCTGTAGCCGGTAGTAGCGCAGGTAGTCGTCGTTTTCCGGGCCCCACGATCGCACCTGATTGGCCGGCGGCAGCGATTTGCCGATTTCGTCGAGCACCTGGCTCGCGTCCGCCGCGCGTCCCTGGTCGACGTACGACCAGAACAGTCCCTCGCGCAATTCGATCGGACGCGTGCGCGCGCCGTACTGGAAGCCGCGCGTCGCGCTGTCCGTCGGCGATGCGGTTGCCTGCTTCAGTGCGCGCTGGTACACGGCGTTGGCCTTGCCCGGTTCGCTCAGGTACAGGTATGCGTCGCCGACGGCCGCCAGCGCGTCGATCGAGATTTCGCCGTCAGGCGGAATCGTCTCGAACGTCGCGACGGCCGTCTTCATGTTGCCGCGCGCCGCGTAGGCGATCGTCCGGTCGCCGGCGAGCGCCGTCCTGACCGGCGAATACTCGGGCGTGACCGGCATTCGCTTGTCGAGGTCGTCCGCGGCGCGCAATGCGTTGTCGAGCCCGTCGAAGCGGTCGGCGCTCGTCATCGAGCGCGACTTGTCGCGTCCGCCGCGTACCTGCTGGCGAATCGACAGTTCCTCGAGCCGCGCGAGATCGACGGCGGAGAACACGTCGGGGCGCGCTTTCGCTTCCTCCAGCGCCTTGATCGCGCCGCCGCTCGACGCGAGCCCGAACACGTCGTTGCGGACGGTGGCCGGGTCGGCGGTGCGGAGGTCGGGCATCTGCGCGTTCGGGGTCTCGGCGTCGGGCATCTGGGCGTCTGGAGGTTGGGCGCCCGGCGCTTGCGTATTCGGCATCGGCGCATTCGGCATCGGCGCGCCGGGTGTCTGCGGTGTCGGCGCCTGGGCAGCGGGTGCCTGCGCATTCGGCGTCTGGGCACTCGCGGCCTGCGCGATCAGGGTCGGCACATTCGGCGGTGATGCGTCCGGCACGAGCGCGCCCGGTGTCGGTGCGCCCGGCGGCTTCAGGTCCGGCGCACCGTTGGTGCCGGCGATTTCGCCGACGCCGCCCGGTTCCGTGTCGCCTTCGGCGGAGAAGCAGGGGCCGGATGCGACGAGCAACAACACGAGCGGCGCATGCAGGAGGATCCGCCGGCTGGACGGAGCGACGGTGGTGCATTGTTGTTTACGATTGTTGGCCACGGTATGTCCTCACTTCGAAACAATCACATCGGTTGCCCCGACGATGCACGCCGCCGCTCGCCGTGCGGCCGGGCAGCGAAGGCCCGGCCATGCGGAACCGGCTCACAGACGGTTGCGGATTGCCTGCCCGAGCAGCGAGCGCGATTCGCTGTTGGTCGGGTCGATCGCGAGCGCGCGGCTCGCGTTTTGTTCCACACAGTTCCATTCGTCGATCTGCGCGCACCAGCGCGCCTTTGCCAGCGCGCGGGCGCCTTCCAGTTCCGCGTGTGTGACGCTTGCCGTCTGCATGTGCACCGTGCCGGGGCTGTACGACTGCGACTTCGGCGCGAGGTCCATGCGCTTTCTCGTGCCCGCCAGTGTCTCGGTTCGCGGTGCGCGATGCGTATCGCCGAGCCGTGCGTTGGCGCGACCGTGGGCTGGCGCGGAATGCGTATTGGCCGCGAGTTTCACGGGCGGCGCGTGCGACGGTTGCCGGTGTTTTGCGGCGGTGCGGGGCGCTGCCGGTGGCGGGGCTTCCGGTTCGGCCGCGAGCGTGACGGGCGGCACCGTCGACACCTCGGGCGTTGCCGATGCGGATGGTTCGGACGGCACCGGCGGCGCGGCTTGTGCGATCGCCGGCGCCGGCGCGGCCGATGTTCCGGACGCACCGGTTGCGCGGGATGTCGCGGCCACGATCGCGTTGCGGTATTTCCCGACGGCGGTTCCGATCACGCCGGAGATGTCGTGCGTCACGCTGGCATGGCCGACCACCGTGTCCCGCTCGGCATACGCGAAGATGCCGAAGATCGTGGCAAACGCGACGAAGCTGAGTGCCGCGCTCTTTCCAGGACCCCACGAGGGTTTCGGGTGGCTGGCGGGCGGGTCGTCCGGTCGTTCTGCACGAGTCATTCAATGCTCCTCGATTCGATACGTTGTGGGGACTGACGCAATCGGAGCGGGTTCAGGCGGCGCTCACCATCGCAACTGCGTGGTGAGTACACCCGTTTCGACGATCGCGAACTGCGTGGAGCCCTGATAGGTGCCTTCGACCCGGTAGCTCGCTTCGGGCACGCTGAACAGGCAGCGCGACCCCGATGCGTTGAATTCCACGAGCACGCGGCCGTGCCGTCTCAGGCGCACCTGGACGTTGGCAAGCGGTTGCCCGGTCCGGGCCGACGCGAACGACACGCCGAGGTTGTACGGGCGGCCGTCGGGGGGAAGCGGCGCCGTACCGTCGATTTGTGCATCGCCGCAAATATACGAAATCACGTAGCGGCCTGCGCCGGGACCGGACGCTGGCGTCTGGGCCGTGGCATTCAGGCAGAGCGCGGATACAACGACGCTCAGGAAAGGGCGAGCATGTTGTCGAAACGAGGAAGACATTGCAACCTCCCGTCCGGAATCAATGGCGGCGCATTTATTCCGGGTCTCCGAGTCAAGTTTGCCAACGTTCTTTTTGCGACACGCTATTGATACACGATGGATTTTGAATCAACAACTGCGTGTGGTTTGAATGGAACGGCGCAGAAAGATACTATTTAAATAGGATTGCCGCGGATTTGTGTGATCTGCTTGCCGCTGAGGAAAGTCGATATTGCCAGATATGAATATTGATTTCGGTAGAGATGATCGAGCACGCATTGAATCAAGTCGGAGGTATCGAAATTCGTACCGAAAAATAACGACTGATAAAAGAAATTTTTTCGTCTGTGTTCAAGGCGAGTCGATCAATTTCAGACACAGATTGCGCGATTTTAAATGGGGCGAGACGTCTTTTTTGATATTCGTTTAGTTACATGCAAATGGAAACTTTTTATTTGTTCTGTAACGGGGTATTTCTGATATTAAAATAAGAAGAGATATTCAGTCGCGACACGACTGGATTAAAAGAATCCATTTCGAATCGCAAACGTTTGCATTTTCCTCGGTATCGATTCCGGGCCCGAAAAGTGATTTTGCGGGCTGCGGCGGGGTTGCCGATTGCTGCAGGAAAGAAGGGCGCGTTCGATATGAAGCGGCGCGACGCGCAGGCATGCGAATGCCGTATTGCCCGGGATCGCTCCCGCGTTCGCGCCGTGGGCGGGCACGGCGCGAACGCGAATGTCAGCGGCTGCCGCCCGCGCTTCGCCGTGCGATGCGCATCGCCGGCGCGGCCGCGTGCTCGGCGCCGCTCGCGCCTTCGATCGCCGGGCGCGGCCGGTTCATGATGTAGGTCCACAGCTGCTCGGCCGCGAGCCCGCGCTTGCGCGCCGACCGGTACAGGCGGATTTCCAGTTCGGTGATCCAGTCCCCGGAACCGGCGCACACGAGCGTGCCCTCCGCGAGTTCCTTCGCGACGCAGCTTTCGGGCAGCCAGCCGATCCCGTGCCCGGCCACGACCATGCCCTTCAGTGCCTCGGACATGTGCGTCTCGAAGCACCGGTGCAGCGCATACGGCTCGGTCGCATTCAGCAGCAGCATCTCGACGATGTTGCCGAGAAACGCGCCTGACGAATACGCGAGCAGCGGCAGCGGCGCATCCGGCGTGCCCGGCAACTGGAACACGGGCTTGCCGCGCGCGTCGGGCGTCGATACGGGCAGGATCCGCTCGACACCGAGGGTGACGAACGGGAAGTGGTTCGGGTCGAGCACGATCGGCAACTGCGGATGGTGATAGCCGAGCAGCAGGTCGCATTCACCTTCGACGAGCTGCTGCACGCCTTCCGGCACGTTCACCGCGTTCACGCGCGCGGTCACGTGGCCGACCTCGCCGTTGAGCTGCTTGAGCCATTCGGGAAACAGCGTGAAGACGAGCGTATGCGCGACGGCGAAGCGCACGACCTGGTCGCTGGCCGCGAACTGGTCGTAGCCGTTCACGAGATTGCGCGCCGCATACATGCTGCGCAGGATGTCCGCGGCCAGGCCGCGGAACATCTGGCCGGCCGGCGTCAGCGTGATCGGGTTGATGCTCCGGTCGACCAGCTTCGCATCCATCCAGGTTTCGAGCGCGGCGATTCGTCTGCTGAATGCCGACTGCGTCAGGTGCCGGTTACGCGCGGCACGGGAAAAGCTCTTGGTATCCGCAAGGCTCAGGAAATCTTCCAGCCACTTTGCTTCCATTTCGATCTTCGCTTTTTATAGTCGGGCGCCGGGAGGGCGGCGGCGCCGCTTCGCTGCACGAACCTTCTAGCGTACCGCGCCTCATGCCGGTCGGGCCGATGTTTTTTTTCGATGGGTGTCAGTCGAAATATGCATGGGCGTTGTCGGCGGGATTACGGCTGCATAGCGTTGAGGTGCCGGACCCGGCTAACCGGTTGGTTCATCGCGTCGAACTGCCGGGGCGCCGCAGACGGTACTTCCCCAGGGCCCGGCACGCGCGGTGTGCGTGCCGGCCCGCCTTTCCATCCTTTGGTTCCGGCGGGCGATCCGGCGGCCGGCGCTTCAGGCGGGCCGCTTTTTTGTGCAGTGCAGATTGCACATTCGTGACACGCGGGAGAACTATGTTCGTTAGACGCGGCGCAGCATCGGCCGTGCGCGATCGCGGCGCATCGATGCCGCCATCGGCGTCGCGTTCCGCACCGTAATGGTGCGGTTTGCCGCGCGGGCATGCCCGGCGCGGCGCAAAAAGGGGGGTATCGCAAGGCACGGTCCTTGCAGAGTAGTCGTTACGCCGGTCCGGCATGCGCAATGCCGGGGAAAACGATCGATGGAGAAAAGATCGATGAAGCCATTCGATGAAATGCTGCAATCCGGCGACATGGTAAGGGCGCCTTACGCGCGCCTGAAGCAATGGCTCGACACGCAGAATCCCTCGAGCCTCGCCCAGAAAGCCCACGACGCGGAGGGTGTGTTCCGCAAGACGGGCATCACGTTTGCCGTTTACGGCGACGCGGAGGCCGCCGAGCGGCTGATTCCGTTCGATATCGTCCCGCGCATCATCTCGGGTTCGGAATGGAGCCGGCTGTCGCTCGGCATCGAGCAGCGCGTGATGGCGCTCAACGCGTTCCTCGACGACATCTACCACCGCCAGGAGATCGTGCGCGCGGGCATCGTGCCGAAGCACCTGATCGCGCACAACGAGGCGTTCATTCCGGAGATGATCGATTTCCGGCCGCCCGGCAACGTTTACACGCACATCATCGGCGTCGACATCGTGCGCACCGGCGAGAACGAGTTCTACGTGCTGGAGGACAACGCGCGCACGCCGTCCGGCGTGTCGTACATGCTGGAAAACCGCGAGACGATGATGCAGCTCTTCCCGGAGCTGTTCCAGCAGGTGAAGGTGCGCCCGGTCGAGACCTATCCGCAGATGCTGCGCCAGTCGCTCGCGGCCGTGTGCCCGCCGGGCGGCAACGCCGACAACCCGACCATCGCCGTGCTGACGCCCGGCATCCACAATTCCGCGTACTACGAACATTCGTTCCTCGCCGACCAGATGGGCGTGCACCTCGTCGAGGGCAGCGACCTGCAGGTGATCGACGGCCGCGTCGCGATGCGCACGACCGAAGGCTTCCAGCCGATCGACGTGCTGTACCGGCGTGTCGACGACGCATTCCTCGATCCGCTCACGTTCCGCCCCGATTCGGTGCTCGGCGTCGCGGGGATCATGGACGTGTACCGCGCGGGCAACATCACGATCGCGAACGCGCCCGGCACCGGCATCGCCGACGACAAGGCGATCTACTCGTACATGCCGGAGATCGTCGAGTTCTACACCGGCCGCAAGGCGCTGCTGGAGAACGTGCCGACCTGGCGCTGCGGCGACGCGGACAGCCTGAAATACGTGCTCGAGCATCTGGACGAACTGGTCGTGAAGGAAGTGCACGGCTCGGGCGGCTACGGGATGCTCGTCGGGCCGTGCGCGTCGAAGGCCGAGATCGAGGCGTTCGCCGCGAAGCTGCGCGCGCGGCCCGCGAACTACATCGCGCAACCGACGCTGGCGCTGTCCACGACGCCGATCCTGACCGAAGCCGGCCTCGCGCCGCGCCACGTCGACCTGCGGCCGTTCGTGCTGGTGTCGGACCGGATCCGCATCACGCCGGGCGGGCTCACGCGCGTCGCGCTGAAGGAAGGATCGCTCGTCGTCAACTCGAGCCAGGGCGGCGGCACCAAGGACACCTGGGTGCTGGCTGACTGAGCCGGACGCGACCGCGCGCGCCGGAGCCGGCGCGCGAACCGAACGAAGACGGAGTGGACACGAGATGCTTCTGGGACGTACTGCAAGCGGTCTCTACTGGATGTACCGCTATATCGAGCGCGCGGAAAACATCGCGCGCATCGTCGATGCCGGGCTGCGGATGGCGCTCACGCGCACGTCCGACGCGCCGGCCGAATGGTCGTCGGTGCTCGTCAGCTCGGGCGCCGACGAAGGCTACCGGCAGAAATACGATGCGTATGCGGCCGATACCGTGACCGACTACCTGCTGCGCGACCGCGACAACCCGTCGAGCGTGCTGTCGTGCATCGAGGCCGCGCGCTCGAACGCGCGGATGGTGCGCACGGCGCTCACGCGCGAGGCGTGGGAAAGCGTGAACGGCGCGTGGCTCGCGCTGCGCCGCGCGCTCGCGCGGCCGGTGCCGGAAAGCGAGCTGCCGGCGGTGCTTGACGAAGTGAAGCGCGAAACCGCGCTGATCCTCGGCAGCTTCTACAGCACCATGCTGCGCAACGAGATCTTCGATTTCGCGCAGATCGGCGCGTTCGTCGAGCGCGCGGACAACACCGCGCGGATCATCGACGTGAAATACCACCTGCTGCTGCCGTCGGTGTCGCACGTGGGCACGATCCTCGACAACTACCAGTGGGAGACGATCCTGCGCTGCGTGGCCGCGCACCGTTCGTACCGCTGGGTGTACGACGTGCAGTACAAGCCGATGAACATCGCCGACTACCTGATCCTGAACGGCCGCATGCCGCGTTCGCTGCGCTATTGCTACGGGCGCGTCGTGTCGAGCCTGAACCTGCTCGCGAAGGATTACGGCGTGACACACCCGTGTCACGACACGGCCACGAAGATCCTGCAGATGCTGTCCGATACCTCGGTCGAGCGGATCTTCAAGAGCGGCCTGCACGAGTTCCTGACCGACTTCATCGGCCGCAACAACAGCCTCGGGCTCGAAATCGCCCAGGCCTACAACTTCGACTGAGACTTGCCATGCGACTCGCCATCCGACACATCTCGCGTTATCAGTTCGACGATCAAGCCACCCATGCGCTGCAACGGCTGCGGCTGCGCCCGCAGTCGGGGCCCGGGCAGACGGTGCGCGCGTGGCAGGTCACGATCGACGGCGTCGAGCCGACGCTGTCGTACGCCGACGGGCTCGGCAACCGGATCGACCTCGTGCGTCACGACCGCGGCGCGAAGGCCGAGATCGTCGTCGTCGCGGCCGGCGTCGTCGAGACGCAGGACCGCGCGGGCATTCTCGGCAATCCGGAAGGTTATGCGCCGCCGTGGATCTTCGAGCGCGAGACCGCGCTCACGAAGGCCGGCGACACCGTGCGCGCGCTCGCGCAGGCGCTGCCGATCGAGCCGCGCGGCCTCGACGCGTTGCACTGGCTGATGACGGAAGTGCACGGCCGCATCGCGTACGCGCCGAACCTGGCCGCCGACGCGCCCGTCGATGCGGAAACCGCGCTGCAAAACGGCGAGGGCACGAGCCGCGATCATGCACACGCGTTCATCGCGGCCGCACGCTCGCTGAAGATTCCCGCGCGCTATATCTCGGGCTACGTGCTCGCCGACAGCGCGATGCAACGCATCGCCGACGCGAAGCAGAACGTGGGCGACGACGAAGACGAGGAAGCGCTCGCGTTGCAGAGCGGCGAGGGCATGCAGCAGGCGCTCGGCGCGTCGCATGCCGCGCAGTCGCAGTCTCAGTCGCAGACTCAGTCCCAGGGGCAGTCGCAAGCGGCGCTCGGCGCGCAGCCGCAAGCCGCCGCGCTGATGCAGCAGCCGGCCGGCCATGCGTGGGCCGAGGCCTATGTCGAAGGGCTCGGCTGGGTCGGGTTCGATCCGTTCATGAACCGTTGCCCGGACGAGCGCTACGTGCGCATCGCGGTCGGCCTCGACTATCGCGACGCGCAGCCGGTGACGGGGCTCGGCGCGACGGCCGTCGGCGTCGAGATCAGCGTCGTGCAGACGCCCGAACTCGTCTGACCCGACGCGCGCTTTCGCCGAATCCGCCATGCCGGGCCGCCGCGTCGAGAGCGACGCGGCGTGCGCGGCCGGCCCAACCCGAATCGAGCTCCCATGTCCATCCACGTCGCGCTGCATCACACCACCCGCTATCGTTACGACCGGCTCGTCAATCTCGGCCCGCAGGTCGTGCGGCTGCGGCCCGCGCCGCACTGCCGGACGCCGATCCTCGCGTATTCGATGACGGTCGAGCCCGCGCAGCATTTCGTCAACTGGCAGCAGGACCCGTTCTCGAACTATCTCGCGCGGCTCGTGTTTCCGGAGCGCACCGAATACTTCGAGATCACGATCGATCTCGTCGCCGAGATGTCGGTGTACAACCCGTTCGACTTCTTCCTGGAAGCGAGCGCGGAGCAATATCCGTTCAACTATGACGACGCGCTGAAGACCGAGCTCGCGCCGTATCTCGCATGCGATCCGCAGACGAGTGCATCGCCGCTGTTCCGCGCGTATGTCGACGGTGTCGACCGCACGCCGGCCGGCACCGTGAACTTCCTCGTCGCGCTGAACCAGCAGCTTCAGCACGACATCGGCTACCTCGTCCGGATGGAGCCGGGCGTACAGACGCCCGAACAGACGCTGAAACTCGCATCCGGCTCATGCCGCGACAGCGCGTGGCTGCTCGTGCAGCTTTGCCGCCATCTCGGCATCGCCGCGCGCTTCGTGTCGGGCTACCTGATCCAGCTCACGCCCGACGTGAAGTCGCTCGACGGCCCGAGCGGCACGTCGGTCGACTTCACCGACCTGCATGCGTGGTGCGAGGTCTACCTGCCGGGCGCCGGCTGGATCGGCTTCGATCCGACGTCGGGCCTGCTCGCCGGCGAAGGGCATATCCCGCTCGCGTGCACGCCGCAGCCGACGAGCGCCGCGCCGGTCGAGGGGCTGATCGACGAGTGCGAGGTGTCGTTCGAGCACGAGATGGCGGTGACGCGCGTGTACGAATCGCCGCGCGTGACGAAGCCGTATACGGAGTCGCAATGGGAGGCCGTGCGCACGCTCGGCACGCAGGTCGACGGCGCGCTGGCGGCCGGCGACGTGCGGCTCACGCAGGGCGGCGAGCCGACCTTCGTGTCGATCGACGATCGCGACGGCGCCGAGTGGAACACCGATGCGCTCGGCCCGACCAAGCGCGGTTATGCGACCGAGCTCGTGCAGCGGCTGCGCGCCGAATACGGCGACGGCGGCTTCCTGCATTTCGGGCAGGGCAAGTGGTATCCGGGCGAGCAACTGCCGCGCTGGGCGCTGTCGATCTTCTGGCGCGCGGACGGCCAGCCTGTGTGGCACGATCCGTCGCTGTTCGCCGACGAGCGCGAGCCGTCCGCATACACGACTGACGACGCGAAGCGCTTCATCGACGCGCTGGCCGCGCGCTTGAACCTGACCGGCGAATTCATCCTGCCCGGCTACGAGGACGTCTGGTACTACCTGTGGCGCGAGCGCCGGCTGCCGGTCAACGTCGATCCGTTCGACTCGCGCCTCGACGACGCGCTCGAACGCGCGCGGCTGCGCAAGGTGTTCGAGCAGCAGCTCGACAGCGTGGTCGGCTACGTGCTGCCGGTCAAGCGTACGGACGAGGACGACGCGCCGGGCCTCGACGGGCCTCGCTGGCAGACGGGCCCGTGGTTCTTCCGCGACGAGCGGATGTACCTCGTGCCCGGCGATTCGCCGATGGGCTATCGGTTGCCGCTCGATTCGCTGCCGTGGGCCGCCCGCGCCGACCATCCGTACCTGGTCGAGCGCGATCCGTTCGCGCCGCGCGCCGCGCTGCCGGAAGCCGCCGCCATCCGCGCGCGTTATACCGGCCCGGCCGACGCGCCGCGCTACCTGTCCGGCGTGCATCGCGAAGCGTTCGCGCAGACCGTGATGCAGTGGCGCAACGACGACGCGGCCAGCGGGCGGCATGCCGCGCAAGCGCACGACCCGCAGCGCCGGCCCGAGCGCTTCGAATCGGCCGCATGGATCACGCGCACCGCGCTGTGCGTCGAGGTGCGCAACGGAATCCTGTACCTGTTCATGCCGCCGCTCGCCGCGCTCGAGGATTATCTCGACCTGCTCGGCGCGATCGAGCTGACCGCGCACGCGCTCGGCGTGAAGCTCGTGCTCGAAGGCTATCCGCCCCCGCGCGACGCACGGCTGAAGCTGCTGCAGGTGACGCCCGATCCCGGCGTGATCGAGGTGAACATCCATCCGGCCGCGAGCTTCGACGAGCTCGTCGATCACACCGAATTCCTGTACGACGCCGCATGGCAGTCGCGGCTGTGCAGCGAGAAGTTCATGGTCGACGGCCGCCACGTCGGCACGGGCGGCGGCAACCACTTCGTGCTCGGCGGCGCGACGCCGGCCGACAGCCCGTTCCTGCGCCGCCCGGACCTGCTCGCGAGCCTGATCGCGTACTGGCACAACCATCCGTCGCTGTCGTACCTGTTCTCCGGGCTGTTCATCGGGCCGACGAGCCAGGCGCCGCGCGTCGACGAGGCGCGCAACGACCAGCTCTACGAACTCGACATCGCATTCGCGGAGATCCAGCGCAACAAGCTGCTGTACGGGCAGGACATGCCGCCGTGGCTCGTCGACCGCGTGCTGCGCAACCTGCTGATCGACGTCACGGGCAACACGCACCGCAGCGAGTTCTGCATCGACAAGCTGTATTCGCCCGATTCGTCGACCGGCCGGCTCGGGCTGCTCGAACTGCGCGCGTTCGAGATGCCGCCGCATGCGCGGATGAGCATCGTGCAGCAATTGCTGCTGCGCGCACTGGTCGCGCGTTTCTGGGCCGCGCCGTACACGACGCCGCTCACGCGCTGGGGCACCGCGCTGCACGACCGCTTCATGCTGCCCGCCTTCCTTCAGATGGATTTCGACGACGTGCTGGCCGAACTGCGCGACGCCGGTTTCGCGTTCGATCCGGCATGGTTCGCGCCGCACTTCGAATTCCGCTTCCCGCTGTTCGGCCAGATCGCGGTGAACGGGATGCAGCTGTCGCTGCGCGGCGCGCTGGAGCCGTGGCACGTGATGGGCGAGGAGGGCGCGCCCGGCGGCACGGTGCGCTACGTGGATTCGTCGGTCGAACGGCTCGAAGTGCGCGTGACGGGGCTCAACGACAACCGGCATGTCGTGACGGTCAACGGCCGTGCGCTGCCGCTGCAGCCGACCGGCACCGTCGGCGAATACGTTGCGGGCGTGCGCTACAAGGCGTGGGCGCCGCCGTCGGCGCTGCATCCGACCATCGGCGTGCATGCACCGCTCACGTTCGACATCGTCGATACGTGGCTGCAGCGCTCGCTCGGCGGCTGCCGCTATCACGTCGCGCATCCGGGCGGGCGCAACTACGCGACGTTCCCCGTCAATGCGTACGAGGCCGAGAGCCGCCGGCTCGCGCGCTTCGTCGAGATGGGGCACACGCCGGGGCGGATGGGCGTGTCGGCTGCCGCGCCGAGCCGCGAATTCCCGTTCACGCTCGACCTGCGGCGGCCGTGACGGGCCGATGAAGGGGCGGACGACGATGCGCGGTTCGCGACCTCCCGGCGCGCCGGCCGATCGCGGCCCTGCCGGAATGCTAGGATGCGGGCAGATTGCGGCCGCGCGCCGCGGCCCGCCGCCCGTGCGGCGGCGTGCATGCGCGCCCGCGCCCTGACGACGAAACGACACCGTGCAGCCCATTCACTCCGACCATCTCGCCGACCCGGACGCGATGCCCACGCTATTCGATACCGGCGCGCAGCCGGACGCCGCGGAACTGGCCGCCGCGCTCGCGGCGCCGGCGGCCGCTGGCCGTTACGACGAACTGCGCGGCAGCGCGGCCGGCCTGAACGCGCCTGCGCTCGCGCCCGCATGGCGCAGTTTCTTCACATCGATCGGCAGCGACGGCGTGGCCGACCTCGATCGCCGCGCCGATGCGCTGCACCGGCGCATGCGCGAGAACGGCCTGTTCTACCAGCTGCACGAGCAGCGTGCCGGCGACGGCGCGGCCGGCCCGTGGTCGCTCGACCTGCTGCCGCTGATCGTCACGCCGGAGGACTGGGTCGCGATCGAACGCGGCGTGCTGCAGCGCGTGCGGCTGCTCAACGCGACGATGGCCGACCTGTACGGGCCGCAGACGATCCTGCAGCGCGGGCTGCTGCCGCCCGCGCTCGTGACCGGCCATCCGGGCTACCTGCGTGCGATGCGCGGCGCGCGCGTGCCGGGCGACACGTGGCTGCACGTCGTCGCGTTCGATCTCGCGCGCGGCCCGGACGGGCAGTGGCGGATCGTTGCGCAGCACACGCAGGGCGCGGCCGGTCTCGGCTACCTGCTCGAAAACCGGCTGATCGTGTCGCGGCTCTTTCCGCGCGGGTTTCGCGGGCTGCGCGTGCAGCGGCTCGCGTCCGCATACCGCGCGCTGCTGCAGAGCATGCAGGCGCTCAGCCCGGCCCGCAAGAATTCGCGGATCGTGCTGCTGACGCCGGGGCCGCACAGCGCGACGTATTTCGAGCATGCGTATCTCGCGCGTTACCTCGGCCTCACGCTCGTCGAGGGCGGCGACCTGACCGCGCGCGACAACCGCGTGTTCCTGAAGACGCTGCGCGGGCTCGAACCCGTGCACGGCATCCTGCGGCGCGTCGACGATGCGTGGCTCGATCCGCTCGAACTGAGGCCCGATTCGATGCTCGGCGTGCCGGGGCTGTTGCAGGCCGTGCGCGCGGGCAACGTGCTGCTCGCGAACGCGCCGGGCTCGGGCTTCCTCGAATCGCCGGCCATGCTCGGCTTCATGCCGCGTCTCGCGGAAGGCTTGCTCGGCGAAACGCTGACGCTGCCGGCCGTGCATTCGTGGTGGTGCGGCGAGGCCGCCGCGTGCGACGACGCGCTGCCGCAACTGGCACGCGGCATCGTGAAGGCGTCGTATCCGGCCGACGTGCAGGCCGGCGGCCCGTTCGACCCGGTGATCGGCGCGCGGCTCACGCAGGCGCAGCTTGCCGACTGGCGTGCGCGGATACTCGCGCGGCCCGAACACTACACGGTGCAGGCCGACCTGCCGCTGTCGCAGGCGCCGACCTGGCCGGGGCACGGCACGTCCGACGGCAACGGCGGCGCGCGCATCGTGCCGAAGCCGCTGCTGCTGCGCGTGTTCGCGCTCGCCGACGGCGCGCAGCGCTGGCGGCTCCTGCCGGGCGGGCTGTCGCGGGTCGGCACGCGCGACACGCTGTTCAACGCGCCGATGCCGCGCGGCGGCAGCACCGTCGATACGTGGGTGATGACCGAAGGCATCGTCGATTCGACGACGCTGCTGCAGACGCACCTCGGCCCCGACGATCTCGTCGAGCGGCCGCGCGCGATCGCGAGCCGCGCGGCCGAGAACCTGTTCTGGCTCGGCCGCTACACCGAGCGCGCCACCAACCTGATGCGCCTCGCACGCGCCGCGCTCGAACGGCTGCGCGGCGAGGACGACGTCGACAGTCCCGCGCATCTGGAGCTGCTCGACACGCTGTGCCGCGACACGGGCCTGATCGCGGCCGATACGCCGAACGCCGTCGATGCGCCGCGCGCGTTCCAGCACGCGCTCGCGACGTCGTTGACGCGCGGCGCGGATCGCACATCGGGAATCGCGTCGTGCCTGTTCGGGATGCGCGGCGCCGCCGCCGCGATCCGCGAACGGCTGTCGAGCGATCAGTGGCGGCTGATCGACGACGCGACACAACTGTTCGCGGACAGCGCCGACCATCCGGAAGCCGACGAGCAGATCGGCAACGAGGCGCTGCAACTGCTGGAACGCCTCGGCCTGCTGCTCGGCGCGATCACGGGCGCGCAGACTGACCACATGACGCGCGACGACGGCTGGCGGCTGCTGTCGATCGGCCGGCAGATCGACCGGCTGGACTTCCTGTGCAGCGTGCTGAAGTTTGCGTTCGACGAAGGCGCCGTGTACCGGCAGGACGGCTTCGAGCTCGTGCTGGAGCTGTTCGACAGCACGATCACGTTCCGTTCGCGGTTCCAGCGCGGCTTCGACGTCGCGCCGCTGCTGTCGCTCGTCGTGCTCGATACCGACAACCCGCGCTCGCTCGGCTGGGTCGTGCAGGCGCTGCGCGGCCGGTTGGCGAAGGTCGAGCGCAGCGAAGGCTATGCACTGTCCGAGCTGGCCGAGACGATTCCGAACGTGCCCGCGTGGTCGCTGCACGAGCTGTGCGAAACCGTCGACGGCGGCCGGCACGACAAGCTGCTCGATCTGCTCGACGCGACGGTCAAGGCGGTCTGGGAGCTGTCGAACCGGATCGGCGAGCGTTATTTCAGCCACGTGCGCGAGGCGGGCAGGACGCTATGGTGACGACGAAAGGCACGACGAAAACGCCGCCCGGTTCCGGCAACGGACGACAGGCAGCGGCACCGGCCGCGCCGGCCGCACCCACCGCCATTGCGCACGGCCGATTGCTGCGCGTCACGCACGATACCGAATACCGTTACGCGGCGCGCGTCGAATCGGCACAGCACCAGGCGCGTTTGCAACCGCTCGCGACGCCGCGCCAGCAGGTGCTGTCGTTCTCGCTCGACATCCAGCCCGCGCCGGAATCGATCTGCACGGAGATCGATGCGTTCGGCAATGCGCGTGCATCGTTCGCGCTGAACCAGCCGCACGACGCGCTGCTCGTGCGCAGCCGCAGCACGGTGCGTGTGACGCCGCCCGTGTGGTCGCTCGGTGCGCGCGGCGAGCCGCCGCCCGCGATCGCGCATCCCGACGGAAAGCACGCGACTGCATGGGAAGCCGTGCGCGACCGCTTGCGGTTCCGCGCGGGGCAGCGTTACGACACGGCGAGCGAATTCGTGTTTGCGTCGCCGCACGTCGCGTGCGATCCCGAACTCGCCGCGTATGCGGCCGCGAGTTTCACGCCGCAGCGGCCGCTCGTGCAGGCCGCATGGGACCTGATGCGGCGCGTGCACGCCGATTTTGCGTACACGCCGAACAGCACCGACATCACGACGTCGGCACTCGATGCGCTGCGATTGCGCAAGGGCGTCTGCCAGGATTTCGCGCACGTGATGATCGGCGCGTTGCGCTCGCTCGGGCTGGCCGCGCGTTACGTGAGCGGTTATCTGCTCACGCAGCCGCCGCCCGGGCAGCCGCGGCTGATCGGCGCCGACGCGTCGCATGCGTGGGTCGACGTGTACGACCCGGCGTGGCCCGAGGACAACGGCTGGCTGCAGCTCGATCCGACCAACGACCGCGCGCCGGGCGACGACTACGTGATGCTGTCGATCGGCCGCGACTATGCGGACGTGACGCCGCTGCGCGGCGTGATTCGCGGCGGCGGCGCGGATCAGGAGCTGAAGGTCGGCGTGACGGTCGAGCCGCTCGACACGCCGTGATGTCGTGCGATGCCACCCGCCCGGGCGATTCGCCGTTTAAGTCTTCGTTAATTCTGCACGCCTAGCATGGTCGTGCCGGCGAACGGATCGAGCCTCGGTCCGGCGCCGGCGGCACGCGCGGGTGCGTCGACGTCACGGCGCCGCGCCGTCGCGCATCGCCATTCCCCAGCAACGGCGACAGATCATGATCAAGAACTTCGACTACACGCTTGGCAGCGAGACGATTGCGCTTTGCGCGAGCTTCGGCGCGGGGCCGGCGTTGCGGCGCGTGCTCGTGAGCCGCGCGGATTCGATGGAGACGCTGGTGGTGCTCGATGCGCGCGGCCTGTCGGGCTTGCTGAAGGTGGCGACCGAAGCACCGGAAGGGCTGCTCGACGATGCGATCCGCAAGGTCGGCGACGAACAGCTCGTCGAGCGGGCGATCAGCGGCAGGACGATCGTCGAAACCGCGCTTTGATCGGGCGGCGCGGTGCGTGTCGGCATGGTTGGCCGCACGCGCCGCGTTGCTTTGCGTTGTGTTGCGTCGATTACGCAGCGAACCGGTCCGTCGCCGCGAGCAGCGCTTCCAGGATCCCCGGCTCGTTGTACGCGTGCCCGGCGCCGGGCACGATCTCGAACGTCGCGTCCGGCCACGCCTTCGACAAATCCCATGCGGTGCGTGCGGGCGTTGCGATGTCGTAGCGGCCTTGCACGATCACGCCCGGAATGCCGGCGAGGCGATGCGCGTCGCGCAACAACTGGCCTTCTTCGACGAAGCCCTTGTTGACGAAGTAATGGTTTTCGATCCGCGCGAACGCGAGCGCGTAGTGGCCATCTGCAAAGTGCTCGGCGAGCGCCGGATCGGGCAGCAGCGTGATCGTGCGGCCTTCCCAGATGCTCCATGCGCGCGCGGCTTCGAGCTTCGCGGCTTCGTCTTCGCCCGTCAGCCGGCGATGGTAGGCGGCCATCAGGTCGCCGCGCTCGGCCTGCGGAATCGGTGCAAGGAACGCTTCCCACAGGTCGGGGAACAGCCACGACGCGCCTTCCTGGTAGTACCACAGCAATTCCGCGCGACGCATCGTGAAGATGCCGCGCACGATCAGCGCGCTCACGCGTTCGGGGTGCGTTTCCGCGTACGCGAGCGACAGCGCGCTGCCCCACGATCCGCCGAATACCAGCCATTGCTCTGCGCCGACCATCTCGCGCAGGCGTTCGATGTCGGCGACCAGATGCCACGTCGTGTTGTTCTCGAGGCTCGCATGCGGCGTCGAGCGCCCGCAGCCGCGCTGGTCGAACAGCAGGATGTCGTAGCGCTCCGGGTCGAACAGGCGGCGATGGTCGGGGCTGCAGCCCGCGCCGGGGCCGCCGTGCAGGAACACGGCGGGCTTGCCGGCCGGGTTGCCGCAGCGTTCCCAGTAAATGAGATGGCCGTCGCCGGTGTCGAGGTGGCCGTGGGCGTAGGGTTCGATCGGTGGGTACACAGACAGGCTCCGGGTAAGGGTCGACAGGAGGCGGACGAGGCGCGGGCCGGTGTGCGGGCGGGGCACGGTGCTGTGGATATTGCGGCGCCGCAAAAAACTCGTTGCGTGGGCATCGGACCGGCCGCCGCCGGACAAGGCTTGTCATTATGCCCATTCGCCGCCGCGGACGTCGGCTCGCCAGGGTGTGCGCCGTCGCCGGTGTTCGCCCCGGGATTTTTGAAGCAATTTCATTCCGATATTTTTCATACAAAATGCCGGCGGCATATCGGCGCGCCGACCGGGGCGCCTGCCTATCTCCTGCTTCTTTACCGTGCCAACGGGAACCAGCCGATGAACCATCGCGTCACGCAGTTGACCGGGTTGCGCGCCGTCGCGGTGTCGATGGTCGTCGTCGGCCATGCCGAGCATGTGCTGCCGGGTGGCTACACGGGCTGGTACGCGCCGTTGCGGCTGATCGCCGACGGCCGGCTCGGCGTGCTGATCTTCTTCGTCCTCAGCGGTTTCCTGATCACCAACGTGCTGCGCGCCGAGTTCGCGCGCACGGGCGGCATCGCGCTGACGTCGTTCTACGTGCGCCGCGCGCTGCGGATCTGGCCGGCCTGTTATGTCTATCTCGCCGCGGTTGCGATCGTGGCCTTCGCCGGCTGGTTCGACGTCGATCGCCGGCAGTGGCTGTATGCCGCGCTGCACCTGTGGAATTACTCGGCGTGGTTCGGGCTGACCGGCGACAACGCGCTGCATCCGGACGGCGCGTGGTATCTCGGCCATTTCTGGTCGCTCGCGCTCGAGGAGCAGTTCTACTGGTTCTGGCCGCTGCTGTTCGTGTACGGCGTCCGCCGCGGCGGCACGCGCTGGCTTGCCGCGCTGATCCTGACCGTGCCGCTGGTGCGCGCCGTCACGTATTTCGTTGCGCCGGCGCTGCGCGGGCAGCTCGGGATGATGCTCCACACGGGCGTCGATCCGATCCTGATCGGCTGCTATGCGTCGCTCAACCGCGAACGGCTCGAAGCGTGGATCCGTTCGTGGCGCGGCGAGACTCGGATCGTGACGGCGATTGTCTTCATCGTGCTGCTCGGCATGCCGCTCGCCGAACATCGGCTCGGCGGCTTCTGGAATGCGACGTACGGCGTGACGCTCGAAGCCGCGCTGATCGCGATCGTGATCGTCGTGCTGAATTTCCGTGGCGAGTTCTGGTGCGCGCGCTGGCTGCGCGCGCGGCCGGTCGTGTTCATCGGCACGATCTCGTTCAGCCTTTATCTGTGGCAGCAGCCGTTCGCGAACCCGGACCTGCCGGTCGCGCATGTGTTTCCGCTCGGCATCGTGTGGGCGCTGCTGGCCGCGACGGCTAGTTATTTCCTCGTCGAGAAGCCGTTCCTGAGGTTGAAGGATCGGTATACGGCGCGCGAGGCGCGGCGCGTGCGTGATGACGCGTTGCTGAGGCCGGTGGCGACCGACGCGATCGGGCCGAAGGTGGTGGAGTAGGTGGTCTCGGTCCGGCCCGCCGCTGCGTTACTTGAAGCGCTTCATTGCCCCAGGCGAATACCAGAAGTTCCGGAACATATCGATCCCGTACGACTTGCCGTCGTAGTGGACGATCGTGCGCGCGGTGCGCTTGCCCGTCTCCGCGTAATCGCGGTCCTTGCGCTGCGTCCTGGTGATGTGCGCTGTGATCGACAGATCGGCGAAGCCGTGGCTCGACGTCTTCTCGACTGCGATCGTCATGCGGGCATCTTCGCTGCTCGCGTCACCGACGCCCGGGCCGCAAGCTTCGCCTTGGATGCTGACCCATCCGTAGAGGTTGGTGCCGAACACTGGACGGATGCGGTTGCCGTCGCGCACCCATAGCGTCAGTTCCTCGCTCGCGTCGGCATCGGGGCAACTCGGGCCGCGCGCGGCGCTTGTGAATACGACCCCGAACGCGCGCACATCCGGCGATAACCGGTAGGGTGCCGTGTCGATACGATAGCTGTTCTCGCCGATTTCCGTCGCTGCATCTTCCTGAACCATCGACCGCTCGGCCGCCACGACCTTGCCGCCCTCGACGAGCGCAACGACCTGCAGCTTGCTGCTTTCGTCCGGGTTCTTGCTTTTCGGAAGCGAATCGAACGCGGCGGCCGCGATCGTCGTGCCCGGCTCGTTCGGCATGACCTTGCACGCCGACGCGACGACGAGCCGGTCCGCGTCGCGCGTGGCGATGCGTGCGCTCGCGATGCCGGCCCAGCGGGCGACGGCTGTGACGGTATCGTCACCGCAAGGCTGGCGGTCGGCGGCGTGAGCGGTGGGAGCGGCGGCGAGCGCCAGCAAAGGAACGAAGCGATGGATTTTCATGGTCTCGATGGGAAAACGGGTTCTTCGCAGATTTCCTGGGAGCGCGGGGTAGGGAGTCGGTTTTCGGCCAGGAAGAGACACTCGCTACAAGTACGGAGATGGTTGACAATGCTTCGTTCAAGAGTTCGATTGCCACGCGTTCGCACATGACGACCGAATCACTAATCTAGGCCGCCCCGAAATGAGACACTCCCTCGGATATCTGCATGAGATTTGGCTATGCCCCAACGGGCACGGACAATCGCTTCCAGCATGCATTCCATATGGACCAGATGGCGACGCAGCACGTGCGCTTAATGAACCTGGAAGTGAATGGGTCTGGACATTCTGGACGCGTTCACATGCAGAGACTATGGCTGTCTACTATGAATTTGTAGGCTACGGAGAATATAGCGTGCAGGCCGATCTTGATCGGCAACCCTATTCACCCGCTGCGTACGAGCGCCAGTCGGCCTACTTGCTTCGAGACGGCTCGCTGAGGGCCTCAAGCTCAGAGGTCCGGCGCTGACCGCCAGTGAACAAATGGCGGATACGATGTTCCGCCAAGGAAGGCCAGAAATACTTCCACGACCTGATCGGCCGTGAACCATTCATCTGAGCGCATCGGAAGGTTGCCCGCTCGGAAGACCAGGATCGTGCCGTCAGGGCGTACCGGCGAAGGTTTGTTATGGAAGGCTCTCCATCGTTGCGCGCCGAATTCAAAGCGCTCGATCATACAGCTGGCGCCACCGCCGGCTACTTGCACGTAATTGCCTGCATCGTCAGTCAATGACGCATAGGATGACTTGCCGTAGCTTCGCAGCGACTTAAGCGCACGTGTAACCTGTATCGGAGTCGGCACGGTGTTTACCGGTCTGCCCTCGATTTCGAGTTTCATAGTTGATCTATCTCGATCCGTCTCAATCAGATGCGAATCATACCAACGCGGAAACCCAACAACGAATGGCCGCTATCGGTGCATTCGGAAGACCTCTTCGGGTCGGATAGCGCCCGCCGGAAGAGGCGCACACTCAATCTTCCCTTCGCTTGTAAGGAGATTGTCATGAAATCCGAGAATGTCGTTGTTGTCCACCGTGTGCCGTGGAACAAGGGCAAGCTGACCCGGCAGAAGCCGCCGTTAGAGCTCCGGGAAATCTGGGCGATCCGGACGAGACTTCAGATGGCGTCGAACGTTCGTCAACTCTCCGCTGACGGCCTGCGCGAAGGAAGCCGCGTCGCGCTCGGGCGGCTGGTGGATGCGTTCGAACTTGCGACAAAATGCATCGCCGCCTGGAACGCCTTTGTGATAACCAATGTGTGACGGCGAAGGCCGCAGTGACGGAGGAGAGGTCATTGGAAGGAAACATTCCCATTGTGCGAGACGAGGCCACGGTCGATCGCATCCTCCGCGCGTATTGCCATCTCTTTCCAGAGATCACGCCCGAGTTAAACTCCTATTGGAACTTCGCGCGGACACCGCGCCATGGCTTGCTGCCCTTCCTGACGAGCAACTTCCTCGAAGCGCATTACGGTCAGTACCTGTCGCTGCACCGACATATCGAAGGCATGCGACAGGACCTCTCGCTTCAAGAGAGGGCGGCCGAGTTGATGGATGCTTCGCGGCGCGCAGGCGTGGGGCTCTCGATTGGTCTGTCGCCTTGGACCGATGATGCGCTTCTGGACACGTGGGACGCGTCAAAGCGCGAGGCCGTTATTGTCTTAGGACACGACTGGTATCCGATCGTCTCACTCAAAAAGGACGGGAGGCTACACGATCCGGATTCGCCGCTTTGGCGATACGGCAGCCTGCATGAAGCTCCGCCGAGATATCGAGTCGGTATCCCGCCTGCGGTCCTTAGCAAGACGCCAGTGGTACTGTTCCTCAACCTTGTGCCGGATTTCCGACCGGTCGGGGCCAAAACCACGGGCACCCTTAGGGGCTACGACGACTGGCTGTGCGGTTTCGACGCAGTGCTGCGTTCCGTCTGCCGTGTTTACGAGAGGGTCTCGATCGTATCTTGGGGGGCTAACACATGGAACGCTGTTAAGCCCAAGCTCGACGCGCGGTTCAAGCGCCAAAGCATCATGTGCCACGCCAAGGAAGCGATGGGTGTGCCTTCGCGCTACATGGCGGCCGATCGGTCGATCCCTTTTCTGGCGCTCCCGCACCCGTCCTTCCGGTCCAACTGGAATCAAAACGCCCTCTCGCACGCGGCTGCTGGCTTTCAGGCGCTGGGCTTGGTCGACGCATCCCCGAGAGCGTGAGCGCCAACCGTTGTGCCCGTCATGCTGCGGAATGCTGAGTCGGCAACGCATGCACCTTGAGACGGAAGTGCATAACGTGAGCGAGTCAAATCGCGTCGATACATCCCGTGCGGTGAATCGGAGGTCGCGACTGTCTAGATGCGGCCATTTTCAGTCACTCGACATGGCCGTGTAGTTCGTTGACAATCGGCTTTTCCGAAGTTGGTCGCGCTTGTTAAAAGCAAGTCAACGGTATGTGCTTCAGTCGGCGCTGTCGACAGCGATCGACACCAGAATTACTCCGATCACCATACGGATGAGAAAAACAGGAACGGGAGCAAGAATGCATATCGGCGCATCGGCGTCCAGCCCCCATCGCGTAGCGTTCGGCGTCGCCATGGCGCTGACATTGTCGTGGTTCACCGCTGCGCAAGCGCAGAGTTGCGCACCTGATAGCGTGGCGCCCGAGTGCTTGCTGCAGCGTAGTCAAGATGAATTTCAGCAAGCAGACGACGAATTGAACCGCACTTACCAAAAGGTTTTGAAGTCGATGTCTCGGCCACGTGACGAGTACGTCAACTATCCGGTACTCAAGGTGAAATTTGTCGAGGCTCAGCGGCAATGGGTCCGTTTTCTCGGTAACGAGTGTACCGCTTGGTATCTGATAAACGAGGCAGGTGCAGATCGCAATCTTGATCTACTGACTTGCGAAATCGACAGAACACGTGATCGTACGCGTGAATTAAACGCGTGGCTTAAGCAAGTGAGTCATGATTAGCGCAGCGCTAGATGAAGACAGCGCTACCAAGGTTGACGGATATTGTAGAGAGGCTGATTCACTCAGCGAACAAAAAGCACCGACCGCGACGATCTGAAGGCTATGCAACTGCCGTCGCCGTCTCGTTGATTGGATAGGGTCGTTAATTCGATGAGTTTTTTGCAAAATCGAGAACTTGTGGATGCCCTGACCTCGCTGCCGGAGCGGCAGCTGGTCGAAGTGATCGCTTTGGCGTTGGAGGCACGCGAGGCCAAAGGGGGATGTCCGGAATGGCAGTCCGGCCAAACTCGTGCTCGCTGAGGCTCACCGATTGAATGAGACGTCCGCCGTGCCATCACCTTGGACGCTTCTTGTGCTCGCGCGGCCTCAATCTTCCGACGAATTTGTCGACGAGGAGTGCGGGCCAAGCCAAGAGGGGACTTGCTGCGGACTGACGCTCGTCAGCTACGCCAAACGCATCGTTTGTCCTGTTTGTGGTCGACCGGCTAGCGCAACCTAAGTGAGCCGCCAAGTGTTGGCTTTGGGCGTTTAGGTCGCAATTCGTATGCCGACAAAAGGGGCAGCTACTCGGCCGGGCGTATCGGGTAGCTTCCGGCCAGGAGCGGACCTTCGATCTTAAAGAGTTGCCGACGTATCATGCGACAGATTTGGACAACCAGGATGACTTGAGATGACCCAATACAGTACCCACGAAGAATTCGCTCAGTCAGTACGTCGACAGGTCGTCTCAACAGCGCAGGCGATGCTCGACGGGCAGTTGAGCTTTCTGATCGGTTCGCGACGACTAGCTGGCTTGCGCCATGAGGCCAATGCGGCTGCCGACGACACAGACTTCTTGGTTTTCGTTGCTATCGATTCAGCAACCGATGCGTAACCACTTGGTGCGGTCCGAGAGCATTGGGAGCAAAATGCCCTTGCCAAACTTGAGCCGGAAATCAAAGAAGCTGAACTGTGGGCATCTACGGTAGGAACCGATGCATGCAAGTCGTTGATTGCACGATTTGGTCAGTAGAGACCAACGTGAAGGTCCGCAACGTGTCGGCAGCGGTCAGTCGCTTTTGACCGCTGCCTGCCGATTCCGGTCACTTACTCTCGGGTGTTCCCGGACATTCAAATGATGGTTCTGTTTTCGATACGTGACAGTGGCTGCCCTTCGCTTTTAGTCCTATGATATAAATTAATCGAATCCCGCAGTCCGGCGTCAGACCCTTAGTGAATAGGACGTCCAGCCTATCCACAGCGCGTCCTCAAGCTTCAATGTTTGCTTGTGAGGGATTGTCATGAAACTGCACTCGTTGAAGATTGACGGTTATAAGCGTGTTCAATCGGTGAAACTGCTTTTTGGCGACGCGACTTTCCTCATCGGGCCCAACAATGCTGGCAAGAGCACTGTCCTAAAAGCCATTGAGTGGCTGCTATCAGCCAAGAAGGCAATTCCCAGCTCTGAGTACTTTTCGGTTGTTGACGGCGAGACGGGGGAAACAAAGCCCATTGTGGATACTATAACATTGGAAGCTGAGTTCCGAAATCTTCCCTTGGAAGCGAAACAGTGGAGGGGATTTAAAGGGCGTATTTTCTCTTACCCAACGGACGACGAATCAGATACTGGCCTATCGGTGACCTATCGAAAGACCTTTTCACTTGGAAAAGATGTTGTCATCGAATTTAGGTCAAAGGATCGTGAAATTAAGCCAGAATTTTCCGACTACAAGACAGGGCAAGATCTCATTGACAAAGGGGTGCCGTCGGCGGAGGTCAAAGAGCTATTTGCCGATCTCGGAGCAAAGATCGGCTCAAGCAAAGGCGCACTTGAAAAGCTGGAGCAGCTCGACGCAATTTGGGATACCAAAGATTCGGAAACTTGGTTTCAAAATCCTGGAGGTATTCCAGGCGTGGTCCTGAAGATGCTGCCACGATTCCTCCTCATACCTGCCGATACGTCCGTGGCTGAGATTGAGGGCGCTTCATCAGGCGTACTCGGAAAGACTCTTAATGAGCTGTTTGAGGATGTTCGGAATGCGTCTGAAAATTACAACAAGGCGCAGGAGTATTTGGATAAGCTGGCTCTTGAGCTCGATCCAGGGGATAGTGGCTCGGAATTCGGAAAAATGATTATTGAGCTAAATTCGGTGCTTAGCGGTGTATTTCCCGAATCACAACTCCATGCCACTGCAAAGCTGAACGACCCGAATACCGCCCTCAGGCCGACATTCAATGTCGAGATGTCTAGTAACGTCAGGACTCCGGTTGCTCACCAGGGTTCCGGAATGATTCGGGCTGCTGCATTTGGCATGCTTCGATTTAGGCAAAGGTGGCTTTCTCGAAGAGAGGATGATCACGCTCGATCACTTATCGTTTGTTTTGAGGAGCCGGAAATCTATCTTCATCCAAGTGCCGCCAATCAAATGCGCGACACTATTTATGAGTTGAGTGGGAAGGAATCACAGATTGTTGCTACCACGCACTCCCCATTCATCATTGATTTGTCGAGAAAGCCAAGACAGATATTGAATAGCCTGAGATTTGACGAGTCAGGAATAACGTCTTCACCGTTCAATGTGACGGATGCCTTTCTTGCTCTTGAAGAAGATGCAAGACAGCATGTAAAAATGCTTCTGCGCGTTGACGATCATGTCGCCAGAGTGTTCTTTACAAGGAACGTTCTCATTGTTGAGGGGGATACAGAAGAGATAGTTATCAAAGAGACTCTTAAGCGCCTGCCGAAAGATCGTTATCTTAAAATTATATCTAATTTTGAAATAATCAAAGCAAGAGGAAAGGCATCAATTATTGGGCTTGTTAAGTACCTTGTTGCCATGGGTATTTCTCCCATTGTTGTTCATGATCGCGACAATGGCATAGTTGGGGCTGAGATATTTAACCAGCCAATTGCTGACGCACTTTCTGGCAAGGGTAAAGTCGTCCAGATGCATGAGAACATTGAAGGGGAAATAGGGTACACAGCACCGTCCTCAGAAAAGCCTTTTAGGGCATACCAGGAAACGCAGAAGTGGGGCAATGATTGGGACGGAGTCCCAGAAGCATGGCGGGCAAAGATGGTCGAAATATTTGGAGAATACGTCGAAAACCTTGGCTCAAATCTCTAGGCTCAAGCTGCGCCGATTGTTGTTACCCATATAGGTGCGCTTGCGCCTGTAGATGGAGGCGGCACCTGAAGCAGCGCGCTTAGTTTCGCAGATTGACCCCACACCACGCATCGGGTGTCCTTCTGCTTGGGCCAACGTCTCTTTACTAGTCGAGAGCCGCCCGCAAAACGCCGCTGGATCAGCAGGCCGCTTCGGGTCGACAAACGCCACCCACAGAAATCCGCGAAAAACAAAAAAGGCCCTCACGGGCCTTAGGTCGACGAGAAAAGTCAGCCGCTTACCGCGTCAACTCGGTAAACCCCTCCAGCAACCGCTCGACATCAGCCGCTGCGATCGCGCCCATCGTCGAGATCCGGAACAGTTCCTTCGACAACCCGCCTTGCCCGGCATAGATCACGAAGCCGCGCGCCTTCAACCCGTCGTGCAGCGTCTCGTACGTGACGCCCTGCGGCAGCCGGTACGCGCGCAGCACGACCGACGACGCGCCTTCCGGCAGCACCAACGGCATCCCGCGCGCGGCGAGGCCGACCTGCACCTGATCGGCGAGCGCCTTGTAATGCGCATGGCGCGCACGCCAGCCGCCGGCTTCGTCGAATTCGCGCAGCGCCTCGACGAGCGCGTAGTACGCGTGCACGGACGGCGTGAACGGCGTGTTGCGCTGGTCCTGCAGCTTCGCGAGACGGCCGAGGTCGAGGTAGTACGTGCGGCTCGCGGCCTTCGCGAGCGCGCTGCGGCGCAGGATCACGAACGCCGCGCCCGGCACGCCGTGCAGGCACTTGTTCGCGGTCGCCGCGACCGCGTCGATGTCGCCGCCGGCGAAGTCGATCGCTTCCGCGCCGAAGCTGCTGACGCCGTCGACGAGCAGCTTCACGCCGCGCGAACGGCATACGTCGGCGATCGCGCCGAGATCGTTCAGGCGGCCCGTCGTCGTTTCGTGATGGATCACCGCGACGTGCGAGTAGCCACCCGCGTCGAGGCGCGCGGCGATCTGTGCGAGGTCGGGCGCCTGCATCCATTCATGCTTCAGCACGTCGTGCGCGATCCCGTACTGCGTCGCGATCTGCGTGATCCGCTCGCCGTACACGCCGTTCTCGATCACGAGCAGCTTGCCGTCCCGCGGCACGAGCGCCGCGATCATGCTTTCGACGGCTGCCGTGCCCGAGCCCGTCATCAACACGGCCGCCCATTCGGCCGGATCGAGTTCGTATGCGGCGACGAGGCGCGCCCGCGCCTCATCCTGCAGATCGAAAAATTCGCTTTCGCGGTGGCACAGGTCGGGTTGCAGCAGGCTGCGGCGTACGCGTTCGGTCAGCGTTACCGGGCCGGGGTTCAGCAGCAGCATCAAAGGGCTCCTTCAGCGTGGGCTTCGGCCTGCGCGGCGCCGATGTGCCGCATCAGACGAGTCTTGACTTCCACCGGCGTGACGGTCGGGCGGGGCAGGCCGTCGGGCACGCCGGTGCGGATCGCGAGACGAACGAACCGCACCCCATCGCCCGGCGCAGCCAGCGTTGCATCGAGCACGTCGAGCGTGTCGCCTTCGACCGCCGACGCATAGCCGCATGCGGCCGCGACGCCCGCGAACGACACATGCTGCGACACGGTTGCCTGGCCGCCCGTCGATTCGTGCGCGCCGTTGTCGAGCAGCACATGCGTGAGGTTGGCCGGGCCGTAGGTGCCGAGCGTCGCGAACACGCCCATGCGCATCAGCGCGGCGCCGTCGCCGTCGACGGCCACCACGCGCAGGTCGGGGCGCGCGAGCGCGAGGCCGAGCGCGAGCGGCGTCACGCAGCCCATCGAGCCGACCATGTACAGCTGGTTCGGGCGATCGTCGATCGCGTAGAGTTCGCGGCCGCAGAAACCGGTCGACGCGAGCACGACGGTCGAGTCGACCGGCGTGTGCGCGATCACGTGCTGCAGCGCGTCGTGACGGGTCGGCCATGCATCGGCCGACGCGGCGCGCGATGACGACTGCGCGGCGACATGCGCGCGCGGCTGCGCCGCCGGGTTCGCCTTCAGTTCATACGGCGCGACGCTGCCTTTCTGCATCACGAGCGCGTACGGGCGGCCGGTCGCGTCCATGTGCGCGATCGCGCGGTCGAGTGCCGGGCCGACCTGTTCGGGGTCGGTCGGGAACGTCTCCCACGGGATCTCCATCGTGTCGAGCATCGCGGGCGTGATCGGGCCCATCAGCGCGTGCTGCGGCTCGTCGGCGACGCCCGGCTGGCCGCGCCACGTGACGATCAGCAGTTGCGGCAGGCGGAACGTCCAGGTCAGCGACGTCAGCGGGCTCACCGCGTTGCCGAGCCCCGAGTTCTGCATCATCGCGATCCCGCGCTTGCCGCCGAGCGTCGCGCCCGCGATCAGCGCGACCGCGTCGCCTTCGTTCGCGGCCGACACGTAGTGCAGCGTCGGGTCCTGCAGCACGTAGTTGATGAACGGCGTCAGGTACGAGCAGGGCACGCCCGCGTACCAGTCGAAGCCGCGTTCGCGCGCGGCCTCGACGAACTGGGCCGCTTCGATCATTGCGCGCCCCCGTTGCCGGCGCCCGGTTCGGACAGCGGCGTCTGGCCGTGCGCGAAGTCGCCCGCGCGGCGGAAGTCTTCGAGATCGTTGACGCCGCGCCAGTGGCCGTGCACGTACTGCACCTCGATCTTCTCGCCGGCGGCGATCAGTTCGTTGAGCAGCGACGGGATGTCGAGCGTGTCGAAATCGGCGCGCGCCTGCAGTGTCGCGAGCATCGCCTTCAGGCGGTCGACACCGGCGCCGCGCACGTTCAGCAGGCCGATCCAGCGGCCGTGCGGCGTGCCTGCGGCGACGTCGCTCGATACACGTTGCAGATACGTCTTCTGGCCGAACAGGCCGCGATCGTCCGCAGCCGAGCAGAGCGCGAAGTCGCGCACGCTCTGGTTGGTCGGCTCCGTCAGCGACGAATCGACGACGACGCTGAATTCGGCCTCGCTCTCCGCGAGGTCGCGCAGGATGTAGCTGCGGAACAGCAGGTCGCCGTACGAGATCACGGTGTCACCGGTCAGGCGTTCCGCCGCGCATGCGAGCGACGCGAGCTCGCCCGTCTGCGCATGGCGTTCGTTGACGACGAGCTTGATGCCCGACGTGTCGATCGCGTCGGCGCGATAGCCGCCGACCACGGTGATGTCGTTCACGCCTTGCTTCTTGAAGCCGTCGACGAGCCAGCGCAGCAGCGGCTTGCCGGCGACCGGCAGCATGACCTTGGGTTTGTCTTCGGTGACGGCTTCGAGCCCCTTGCCGCGGCTTGCGGCGAGCACGACCGCCGCGTTCGACGCGCGCGACGACGACGACAGGTAGATACGCTCGGCCGCCGAATATTCGTCGGCGTCCTGCAGGCGGAAGATCTCGTTGACCGACGCGACGCGGTCCTCGACGTTGATCAGCGTTTCGTTCTCGTGAATCTCGCGCGCGACGGCCTGCATCGCGGAAGCCGATGCGCGGATCAGGTGGTTCGCCCAGATCACGGTGCTGATGCCGGCCTGGCGGAACACGTCGGTCGGCGTGCTGTAGTACTTGGTCGGCACGATCACGAGCGGCGCCTTGCCGCTCCATTCGCGCGCGAACTGCAGAATCTCGTCCGGGCGCGACAGCTTGCTGTGGATCAGGATCGCGTCGGCGCCGGCCTCCGCATACGCGTTCGCGCGGCGCAGCGCCTCGTCCATCCCCCAGCCCGCGATCAGCGCCTCGACGCGCGCGACGATCGAGAAGTCGGGATCGGTCTGCGAATCCTTGCCGGCCTTGATCTTGCCGCAGAACTCGTCGATCTCGGCGAGCGGCTGGCGCTCGCCGTCGATGAAGCTGTTCGTCTTCGGGAACTGCTTGTCCTCGATGCAGACGCCGGCGATGCCGCGCTGCTCCAGCTTCCTCACGAGGCGGCGCACGTTGTTGAAGTTGCCGTAGCCGGTGTCGCCGTCGAGCAGGATCGGCAGGTCGCTCGCGTCGGCCATGAATTCGAGCACGTCGACGACCTGCGTCCAGCTGGCCTCGTTGTTGTCGCGTACGCCGAACTGCGCGGAGATCGCGAGGCCCGATGCCCAGATCCCCTTGAAGCCGGCCTCGCGGACGATCCGCGCGGACAGGCCGTTGTGCGCTTCCATCAGGAATTCGAGGTCGCTGCTGACGAGCATGCGGCGCAGGCGTGCGCTGCGCGATTCGGTGAAATTGGGTTCGCGTGCGTTCATCGTGCGGCTCCTGCGGTGGTGCGTTGAATCAGGGGGAGGATTTCTTGGGTGGCGCGTGCGACGTCGTTCGGGAAGTCGATCTCGATCCACGGCGAGCCGGTGACGTCGGCGACGTCGAACGAATGGCCGCCTTCGAGCAGCAGGTCGCGCACGGCTTCCTCGTGCGGCATGTTCGCGCGGCCGCTGTCGACGTAGCCCGCGACGATCGTCGCGAGGCGGCGCGCGGTGCCTTCGGTGAAGCGGAAGAAGCCGACCGATTCGCCGATCGTGTCGTAGTCGAGGTCGACCGCGAGCTGTTTGCGCAGCTCGACCGGAACGCCGTTCTTCACGCACAGCTTGACGGGTTCGTCGCCGGCCTCGAAGTCGCGATCGATCAGCAGGCGATCGACCGCCTTGTCGGGATCGGCCACCAGCGCATGCAGGATGTTCTCGTCATACAGCACGTCGGCGTCCATCAGCAGCACGTCGCCGCCGCGCGTCATCGCATCGGTGACGGTATGCACGGTCAGCACGCTGCCGAGGTCGTAGCGCTCGTTCAGCACGATCTCGGCCTCGCGGCCGAGGCGCTTCAATTCCTGTTCGACCTTCTCGGACTGGAAGCCGAGCCCGAGCACGATCTCGTCGACGCCCGCGGCGTCGAGCACGCGCAGATGGCGCTCGAGCAGCGAAACGCCGTCGAAGCGCAGCAGGCACTTCGGGAATTGCTCCTCGGGCGGTTGTTGCAGGCGCAAGCCGAGGCCTGCCGCAAGAATGATGGCTCGCATGGGTTCTCCAACCAAAAAGCCGGCGGATCTGAACGATCAGTCGGCGAGCGGCTGCGGCGCACGGCGCCGCTGCCAGTTTCTTTCACTGAAATGCAGATAGAGCAGGCCGGGCAGGCCGAGCGCGAGCTCGCGCGCGCGCTTCGCGAGCGACAGCGCGAGCGCCGCGTCGGGCGGCAGGCCGACCAGTGGCGCGAGCAGCAGGTAACCGCCTTCCTGCGCGCCGAGCGAGCCCGGGATCGCGAAGGCCGCGCCGCGGATCGCCTGGCCGACGCTTTCGAGCAGCAGCGCGTCGAGCCAGCTCACCGGGTGCCCGAGGAAGTGCAGCGCGAGCCACACTTCCGCGGTGCCGACGATCCAGCCGACCAGGCTCAATGCGAAGGTCTTCGCGACCCTCGCACGATCGCGGTACAGCGCACCGACCGCGTCGTCGATCGCGTCGGCGCGGGTCGCGAGCGACGACCAGTCGCGCGGGCCGAGCAGCTTCGACGCGAGGCGCAGGCCGCGGCCGAACAGCCCGCGCCGCTGCGCCACGTAGAACAGCGCGGCGAGCGCGCCGAGCACGCCGGTGGCGATCAGCGCGGGGGTGCGCAGGTGCGCGACCGACTCGTGCGTTGCATAGAGGCTGAACGCGGCGATGCCGATCAGCGCGAACGCCATCTGCGCGAGCGCCTGCATCGTCGTGCCGACGGTAACGGCGGCGGCCGCGTCGGCCATCCGCGTGCCGCGCTGCGCGAGGTGGCGCACCATCAGCACGGGGCCGCCGATCTGCCCGGCGGGCAGCAGGCTGTTCACCGATTCGCCGACCCAGCGTGCGCGCAGCGCGTTGCCGAGCTCGGCGCCCGGCTGGCCGCGGCGGAACATCACGGAGATCGCGATCGCGTCGATCACGAGCGGCACGACGTGGAACGCCGCGACGAGCGCGAGGCCCCAGCCGGCCGCGAGGAACGTGGACGCGACCGCGCCGACGCCCTGCCATGCAAGGAGTGCGATGAAGAGTGCCGTCCCGAGGGACAGCAGGATCAGGCCGGCGCGTGTCATGACCCGGTCGTGCGTCGCGTGGCCAGTTGCTTGAACACCTGGCGGAAGCCGAAATACGCGATCGCGTCCTTCATGTTCGAGATGAAGCGCTTCCACGGCCGCATGCCGGGGTTCGTCACGTATTCGAAAGTCAGCGACACGCGCATCTCGTCCTGGCCGAGCGGCGTGATGCGGTGGCGCAGCTTGTCGCCGTCGAACAGCACGATGCCGCCGTCGGCGATCTGCACGGAGCCCGGTTCGTCGGGCACGTCCGGGTTGCGCGTGTGCAGCTCGTAGTCGAGCCGGCACGACGATTCGTCGATCACGCCGATCAGCAGCGTGTAGCGGCGGCCGTCGTAGTACGACGTGTCGTAGTGCCAGCCGATGTGGTCGCCGGGCTTCGTGTAGTAATACAGCGCGTACGCGTGCGGATCGTCGTCCGGCGACAGCATCAGCTTGTCGCCCGTGACCTTCTCGAGAAAGCCGATCAGCGCCTTCGACCGATACAGCTCGGCGATGTACGGCGCCTGCTCGTCGATCGTATGGCGGCTCACGCTGCCGCCCTGCTTGTGGCCGGGCAGGTAATTGCGGTTCAGGCCGGCCTGCATCGCGCGGGCGGCCGCCGCGAGCTTCGCGTGCGCGTCGGCCGGCAGGAACGCGTCGAGGTACAGGAACGACCCCTGGCGCGTGTAGTCGTCGCGCAGGCGGTCGAGGTCGAGATGGCCGACGCAGTCGGCCACGGTGCGATCGGGGGCGGACGCGGCCGCGCGCGCAGGCGCGGGGCGTGCCGGGCTCAGCACGGAGTCGTCGCGCGTGCTCGGAGTCATTTGGAAGCCTGGATTTCGGTTGGGTTTTGAGCGCCCCCGGACCTGTCGCTGCGCGCCAGGCCCCCCGAAGGGGACAAGAAAACTTGGGGCGACCCGGCGTTTTCTTGCGGGAGGTTGCCGCGCCGGACGATGCGCCACCAGTCGATCACGACCCACGCGGCGAACAGCGGGGCGCCGATCGACGCCGCGAGCACGAACGGCTCGACGCCGTCGACGAGCGTCACGATCGGCAGCAGGTACAGCACGTCTTCGGTCTCGAAGCCGCCGGCGAATGCCTGCTTGGTGCCGGCCTTGCCGGCGATCGATTCGATCCGCATGCGCAGGAAGAAGATCAGCGCGACGGCCGCGCCGGCCACCGCGCCGAGCAGCACCGGCGACGCGGCCATCTGGCCGCCCTGGGCGACGATGCCGAGGCCCATGCTGACGAACAGCGCGATCGTCACGAGCGCATCGGCCGCGAGGTCGTAGAAATGACCGATCTTGCTGGACTTGCCGCTGATGCGCGCGAGCTCGCCGTCGGTATGGTCGACGAAGTTCGACAGCACGATCAGGAACGCGCCCGCGTTGCTCCAGCCGAAACCGCCGTGCGCGAGGCACCAGGCGCCGGCGAGGCCGATCAGCAGACGAAGCGTAGTGAGGTGATTCGGGGTGACCGGCGTATCGACAAGCGGTCGGACAAGCGAGCGCGCGAGCCGCGCATCCCAGGTGCGTGGCAGGGGGGGCTCGGAGCGTGTGGCGGTTTTTCTTTGGTCCATCGGCGAAATATATACGGAATTGTAATTTGTTGCTTTTTATTCAATCAATGTCCTGACATACGAGAGTGTTACCGCGTCCTGCGGGTCGCGGCCGGTCGAAAACCGGGCGTGCGAAAGGGCGCGCAAACGCGGCGGCCGAGCCCATGTTCCAGTGTGGTTCGCGTCGCGCGGCTGTCAAGGCCGGACGGGCCTCGAAGGCCGGCGGGGCGGCGCTTTTCGCGCATGCCGGCGGATGGCGCGCGGCGCGTGCGACCTTGACATGGGTCAGGCTCGGAAAGGGTGCATCGGGCGACAATTGGCCGCGCTGCACGCGTATCGGCAATTGCCGATCGATGCGCAGCAAATTGCAATCGAAATCCGGCAATTGATTCGCGAGGGTTGTCGATCGGCGACCGGTCATTCGTCCCGATGCTTTCGCGCACCTTTCGCGTGCATCCGGTTCATTTTGGATCGTCTGTCACAGAACGGTCGTTCGATACCTGGCAAATCCGGCAAGGATCTTTTGCATCCGGCGGACATTTCGCGGCGGTCGCCTCTGCGATACTCCGACCGTGCCTGTGGTGCCGGCCGCTCCTTGCGGCCCCAAGGGCTTCATGTCGCTCAGGAGACACCCCCCGCGACGTCAACGACAGACCAAAGCGTCAGAAACCAGCCATGTCTTCATCACGCATCCTCGCTCCCGCCCTGCGTTCGCTCGTCCGCACCGCCGACGAAGCCGCCGCGCTGATCCGTCCCGGCATGACCGTCGCCATGAGCGGCTTCACCGGCTCGGGCTATCCGAAGGCCGTGCCGGCCGCGCTTGCCGCCCACATCGACGCGGCGCACGCGCGCGGCGAGGACTTCCGGATCAACGTGCTGACGGGCGCATCCACCGCGCCGGAACTCGACGGCGCGCTCGCCCGCACCAACGGCATCTCGATGCGGCTGCCGTACCAGTCCGACCCGACGCTGCGCGACAAGATCAACAGCGGCGAAGTCGATTACCAGGACGTCCACCTGAGCCACGTCGCGCAATACGCATGGTTCGGGCTGTATGGCGATCTCGACGTCGCGATCGTCGAAGTCGCGGGCATCCGCGAGGACGGGCTGCTGATTCCGTCCGCATCGATCGGCAACAACAAGACGTGGCTCGAACGCGCGACGCACGTGATCCTGGAAGTGAACGCGCGCCAGCCGCTCGGCCTCGACGGGATGCACGACATCTATTACGGCACCGCGCTGCCGCCGCATCGCAAGCCGATTCCGCTGACGAAGAGCGACGACCGGATCGGCGAGCCGTACCTGCGCTGTCCGGCCGACAAGATCGTCGCGATCGTCGAGACCGACGCGCCCGATCGCAGCAATGCGTTCTCCGCGCCGGACGAGACGTCGAAGCAGATCGCGCTGCAACTGATCGACTTCCTGCGCCACGAAGTGAAGCGCGGCCGCCTGCCCGAAAACCTGCTGCCGCTGCAGTCGGGCGTCGGCAACATCACGAACGCGGTGCTCGCGGAACTCAGCTCGGCCGGCTTCTCGAACCTGACCGCGTACACCGAAGTGATCCAGGACGCCATGCTCGACCTGCTCGACGACGGCACGCTGAGCTTCGCGTCGGCCACCGCGCTGTCGCTGAGCCCGGCCGCCGTGCAGCGCTTCGCCGACGAGATCGCGACGTTCCGCGAGAAGATCGTGCTGCGCCCGCAGGAGATCAGCAACCATCCGGAACTCGTGCGCCGCCTCGGCTGCATCGCGATGAACGGGATGATCGAGGCCGACATCTACGGCAACGTGAACTCGACGCACGTGATGGGCACGAAGATCCAGAACGGCATCGGCGGTTCGGGCGACTTCGCGCGCAACGGCTATCTGTCGTGCTTCATGTCGGCGAGTACCGCGAAGGGCGGTGCGATCTCGCGGATCGTGCCGATGGCGAGCCACGTCGACCACACCGAGCACGATGTCGCGGTGGTCGTCACCGAGCAGGGCCTCGCGGACCTGCGCGGCCTGTCGCCGAAGCAGCGCGCGCGCAAGGTCATCGCGACCTGCGCTCACCCCGATTACCGGCCGATGCTCGAGGACTACTTCGAGCGCGCGTCGCGCGAAAGCTTCGGCAAGCACACGCCGCACCTGCTCGCCGAAGCGCTGTCGTGGCACGAGCGCTTCGTGCGCACGGGGACGATGAAGGCCTGACGCGGTGCGAAGCGGGCGCGCCGGATGGCTGGATTGAAAACAACGGGAACGTCGGGAGACATGGCACAGGCACGGCGCGTCGCGGGTTTCGGCGACGGCCGGCTGAGCAGGACCCACCCGGCATGGCGCCCGCAAACCGCGTGCTCAACCGGCCAGCGCCGCGAGCGTGAACGCCGCCAGATAGAGCCCCCGCGCTGATCGGCGGCAGGTCGAGCAGGACGTCGGACGGGCTCATCGTGCACGTCCGCGGCGAACGGCGACGGTTGCGCGACGCAGCGGAATACGAGTCGGTTTCAGCGGTTTCATGGCGGCCCACGCTTGTCTTTACGGAGTCGGGCGTCTATCTTGCAACTTCAAGTTCACTTGAGGTCAGGCATGAGCCGTCTGGACATAGCGGAAGTCGCGCGACGCACGGGATTGCCTGCGTCGACGCTGCGCTACTACGAGGAAAAGGGGCTGATCGTCCCGACCGGCCGGCACGGGCTGCGGCGGCAATACGACGAGTCAGTGCTGGAGCGCCTGGCGCTGATCGCGCTCGGCCGCGAGGCCGGTTTTTCGCTCGACGACATCCTCGCGATGGTCGGTGCGGACGGCCGGCCCGCGATCGATCGCGCGAAGCTCGACGGCAAGGCCGACGAACTCGACCGCACGATCCGCCGTCTCGGCGCCGTGCGCGATGCGCTGCGGCATGCGGCCGTGTGTCCGGCGCAGAACCATCTCGAATGCCCGTCGTTCCAGAAGCTGCTGCGCATCGCCGCGCATCGTCATCCGGCGCGCCGCGCGAAGGCGGACGGCGCATAAGCGGCCGGCCCGCGCGATGCGCATGTATCGGCGGGCGGGCATTCCGATTGTCGTTCACGCGCGCTCGTCCGTGCGTGCCGCGAGATCGCGTCCGTGCGCGACGCGGCGTTCGCCGTCAGCGAAGCATCCGACGCATGACTCATCCCGCGTAATACACGCGGCACTCCATCTCCCGCCCGCGCACGATGCGCTTGCCGACGAGCGAGCCGAACGTTTCGGTGAAAACGGTGCGCTGGTGTTCGCACTGCACCGCATCGTAGAAGTAGAGCGAAACCCAGTCCATCGTGTGACCGGATTCCGGCGTGCGCGCGGCGGCGTGCTGGCACAGCGCCGTGAAATGCCAGCCGCCTTTCGTCATGTGCATCACGGGCGGCGGCACGTAGCAGTCGGCGTTCAGGCGCCGATGCACGAGCATCGGCAGCACGCCGGCGGCGGCCTTGTGGCGGTACTGGCGATCGATGTAGAGCAGCAGCTCGACGGGCGGCTCCGTGCCGGGGCCGACGTCCTGCATGTGACCCTGCCAGCGCCGGCGGCGGCTCAGCACGTCGTCGAGCGCGGTGCGGATGCCGACCGCACGCCGCGGGCCGACGCCCGCGATCGTTTCGAGCTGGCCGTTGCGGGCCGCGCGTTCGAGCTCCTCGAGCGTGTCGATGTGCAGCGCGTCGTGAATGCGCAGCGCGAGCGCGTGGCCGATGCCCGGCACGGCCTCGAATGCGGAGATGCGTTCGGTATCGCCGCGCAGCCGGTCGAGCTGGCGCCAGCGCCCCGTCACCAGCAGTTCGGCGATCGCCTGCGCGACGCCCTTGCCGATGTCGGGCAGCGCGCCCAGCGCATTGACGCCACCGGCTTCGAACAAGGTGCGGATGTTGCGGTCGAGTGCATCGACCGCATCGGCCGACGCGCGGTAGGCGGCGACCCGGTAAGGATTCGCGCCCTGGTCGGCGAGCCACTGCGCGGCCTCGCGCAGGCGTGCCGCGATGTGCCGGTTTTCCTCGTACGTTTGGCTGGCGGTCGACTGCATGGAGAGGGACCCGGGGAAGCACAAACGGAATGGACGCGGCGAGCGATGCGCCGGTCGGCTTTTGACCATTGTCGCGACGCGCGGCCAAGACGACTTGACGTACGTCAATGGCAAACGTAGCACAGGCGCGACGCGCACGGTCGTGCCGCATGTCGGCACGACCGTGCGTCGCGCGACGCGATTACGCGTCGAGAAACGACTGCGCGTTCTCGGCTTCGGCAGCCGTGCGCAGCGCGGCGAGCGCACGCTTCTCGATCTGCCGCACGCGTTCGCGCGACATGCCCGCGTCCTGCGCGATCGCGTCGTAGGTATCGGGCTCGGTGCCGCCGAGGCCGAACCGCCGGCGCAGCACGTCGGCCTCGGCAGGCGTGACCGACCGCAGCAGCGACGTCACGCATTCGCGCATGCGCGTGTCGGCCAGTTGCTCGAACGGGCTGGCCGACGTCTGGTCCTCGATCAGGTCCACGAGGCCGGTGTCCGCGTCGGGCAGCGGCGTGTCGAGCGACAGGGGCTCGGCGGGCAGCGCGAGCACCGCGCGCAGCTTGTCCTCGTCGAACCCGGTTTCCGCCGCGAGTTCGGCAGGCGTCGCCTGGCGGCCCGTGCGCTGGCGAAAGCGTAGCGCATGCCGCCGTACACGCTGGTACTGGTCGCCGACGTGCACGGGCACGCGGATCGTGCGCGAGCGATCCGCGACCGCGCGCGCGACTGCCTGGCGGATCCACCAGGTCGCATAGGTCGAGAACTTGAATCCGCGCCGGTACTCGAATTTCTCGATCGCGCGCATCAGGCCGACACAGCCGTCCTGCACCAGATCGGGCAGGTCGATGCCGCGGTTCATGTACTTGCGCGCGATCGACAGCACGAGCCGCAGGTTCGCTTCGAGCATCGCGCGCGTCGCGTCGCGCACTTTCTGCTGGCCGTCGGTCAGCGCCGCCGCGAGGGCACGCCGGGCGACCGTGTCGAAGCAGGCGGCTTCGCCCGCGGCGGTGTCATGCGGGGCTGCAGCGAGCGCACGCACGACGCGGCTTGCGTCGTCGACGGCCGGCGCGACCCACGCGATCGAGCCGAGCAGCGCGGCCATGCGGTTGCGCGCGTCGCGGTATTCGTCCGAACGACAGCCATGCGCAAGCAATGCGCCGCGCAGCGCCGACACGGCGGCCTGCAGCGCGTCGTAGCTGGCGGGCACGGGGGTGTCGCCGTCGTCGTCATCGGACGATCCGGTTGCGCCGGCGGCGCCCGTTGCACGGTGACGCGCAAGCAGCGCGTCGACCGCCGCCGGACAGCCGGCGAGCGCGTGCAGTATCTGGTGGCGGCCCGTCTCGATCTCGCGGGCGAGCACGATTTCGCCTTCGCGCGTGAGCAGCGGCACCGCCTGCATGCGTCGCATGTAGAGCGCGAGCGGATCGGTCGACGCGCTCGTGCCGCGTGCGAGGTCGCCGAGCACGGCCCGGCCTTCGTCGAGCGTGTCGCGATCGACATCGACAGGCGCCGTGCCGGCGAACGGCGCAGGCGCGGCCGGCTCGTCGAGCACGGCGATGCCGATGTCGGCGAGCGCGGCGCGCACGACGTCGAGCGCGTCGGGGCTGTCGCTTTCGGGCGGCAGCGCGTCGACGAGGTCGGCGTGGGTCAGATAACCCTGTTCGCCGGCGAGCGCCAGCAACTGGATGATCGGATCGAGCGGCGTGTCCGCCCGGTGAGTGGGGCGTGGCGTAGTCATGTCGATGGCGGCGTGAGCCGCGCTCCTGTCGGGGGCGGACCGAAGTCCGCCGGTTTCCGGCCGCCGGGTGTCCGCGAACGCTCGTCCGCGCCGGTCAGCCTGACATCGTTCAAGTTGAGGGCATCTGCGCCAACTTCAATGCGGGCGCGGCAGACAGGCAGCATGGGGCATGCCCGCACGACCGTCCGGTGCAGGAAACAAAAAGTAACCGATCATACCCGCGGAAATCTGCAGGGGACGTAAGCTAGAGTCAGGCGCGCGCCCGGCGGCGGCGCGCGGAATCTGCCGGAGCACGAGATGAACCCGATTTCCGCCGCGAGGCCCGCCGTCATCGCGCTGGCCGCGCTGACGCTCGGCGGCTGCTACTACACGAGCCCGTACGGCTATGCGCCTTATTACGCGCCGGTGCCCGCCACGGTAACACAGCGCGAGATCCCGGTTGCGCCGGCCGCGCCCGGTTCGGCCCTTTCGCCGGCGCCCGACACGCCGGCCGACGTCGTTGCGCCGGTGCCGGTGTACGTCGCGCCGGCCTATGTGCCGCCGCCGTATCCGTACTACTACCCGGCGTACTACCCGGGCTGGTACGGGCCGCCCGTCTCGATCGGCTTCTGGGGCCGTTGGGGCGGCGGATACTGGGGCGGGCGCGGCGGGCACTGGCATCGTCCGTGGGGCGGCGGGCATTGGGGTGGCGGCCACCGGGGCGGCGGCCATCGGCACTGACGGACGCGCGGCGGGGCCGCGCGGGAGAGCATCATGAGGAACACGATTGTCCGAAGTCTGTGCGTCGTCCTGCTTGGCTTCGCGGCCGCGCCGGGCGTCGCCGATGCGCAGAGCAGCGCTTACACGAACTCGCCGGCCGAGTTGTACGCCGGGCCGGCGCCCGATTATCCGGTGGTCGCGCAGATCCCGCCCGACACGGCGCTGGACGTATTCGGCTGCCTGAGCGACTACTCGTGGTGCGACGTCGCGCTGCCGGGCGTGCGCGGCTGGATCGATGCGCAGTTGCTCGAGTATCCGTACCAGGGCAACTACGTGCCGTTGCTCGAATACGGCGCGATCATCGGTGTCCCGGTGACCGGATTCGCGATCGGCGCGTACTGGGATCGTTATTACCGGCACCGTCCGTGGTACCACGACCGCGATCGCTGGGAGCATCGCGCGGAACCGCGGCTCGGCCCCGGCGGGTTCCCGCCGGGACAGGGCCGTCCGCAGCCGGGCGGGCCGAGGCAGGTCGCACCGGGCGGCCCGCCGCAGGGGCAGCATGATGCGCGGCCGTCGGCCACGCGCGGCGGCTGGAACGGCGCGAACCGCACGCCGCCGCCGGCACCTGCGCCCGCACCGATGCCGGGCGCAGCGGGCAATGCTCGTCCGGCAAGCCCGCCGCCGGCCGTATCGCGTCCGTCACCCGCACCGGGCGGTGAAGCCCGGACGATGCCGCCGCCGGTGCGTCAGGGAGGAGGCGGAGGAGGTGGTGGTGGCGGCGGTTATGCGCGGCCGCAAGGCGGTGGAAACGGCGGCGGTAGCCACGGCGGTGGTGGAAGCGGCGGTGGACCCGACGAATTCCGTCACTGACAGCGCCGGCGTCAGCCCCGCGGTTTCTCCGCGCGCAGGACGAAAAAAAACCGCTCCGGAGAGCGGCTTCTGGATCGGGCGAGCGGGCGGTTGCGTGGCCCGCGGCCGGATCGGCTACGCGTTGCCGGCTGGCTACCCGTCGTCGGTAGGCCGCCCCGTCAGTCGTCGAGCAGCGACACGTCGCGCACCGCGCCCTTGTCGGCCGACATGACCAGCTTCGCGTATGCCTTCAGCGCCGCGGACACCTTGCGCGGACGCGGCTGCGCCGGCTTCCAGCCCTTCGCGTTCTGCTCTTCGCGGCGGCGCGCCAGTTCCTCGTCCGACACCAGCACGTCGATCGTGCGGTTCGGGATGTCGATGCGAATCCTGTCGCCGTCGCGCACGAGGCCGATCGCGCCGCCCGCTGCCGCTTCCGGCGAGCAGTGACCGATCGACAGGCCCGACGTGCCGCCCGAGAAGCGTCCGTCCGTCAGCAGCGCGCATGCCTTGCCGAGCCCCTTCGACTTGATGTAGCTGGTCGGGTAGAGCATTTCCTGCATGCCGGGGCCGCCCTTCGGGCCTTCGTAGCGCACGATCACCACGTCGCCGGCCTTGACCTTGTCGTTCAGGATGTTCTCGACCGCTTCGTCCTGCGATTCGGTCACGTGAGCCGAGCCTTCGAACACGTGGATGCTTTCGTCGACGCCGGCCGTCTTCACCACGCAGCCGTCGAGCGCGATGTTGCCCGTCAGCACCGCGAGGCCGCCTTCCTTCGAGAACGCATGCTCGTACGAGCGGATGCAGCCTTCGGCGCGGTCGAGGTCGAGGCTCGGCCAGCGCGTGTTCTGGCTGAACGCGACCTGCGTCGGGATGCCGGCCGGGCCGGCGAGGTAGAACGTGCGGACCGCGTCGTCCTGCGTGCGGACGATGTCCCACTGGTCGAGCGCGTCCTTCAGCGTCGGGGCGTGCACGGTCGGCACGTCGGTGTGCAGCTTGCCGGCGCGCTCGAGCTCGCCGAGGATCGCCATGATGCCGCCTGCGCGGTGCACGTCCTCGATGTGGTACTTGTTCGTGTTCGGCGCGACCTTGCACAGCTGCGGCACGGTGCGCGACAGGCGGTCGATGTCCTTCATCGTGAAGTCGATGCCGGCTTCCTGCGCGATCGCCAGCAGGTGCAGGATCGTATTGGTCGAACCGCCCATCGCGATGTCGAGCGTCATCGCGTTCTCGAACGCCTTGAAGCCGACCGAGCGCGGCAGCAGGCGCGCGTCGTCCTGCTCGTAGTGCTGGCGCGTCAGTTCGACGATGCGGCGGCCGGCGCGCTTGAACAGTTGCTCGCGATCGGCGTGCGTCGCGACCACCGTGCCGTTGCCGGGCAGCGACAGGCCGAGCGCTTCGGTCAGGCAGTTCATCGAGTTTGCGGTGAACATGCCTGAGCACGAGCCGCAGGTCGGGCAGGCCGAGCGTTCGACTTCGGCGACGTCGGCGTCCGAATACGACTGGTCGGCCGCGATCACCATCGCGTCGACGAGGTCGAGCTTCTTCAGTTCGACGGTCTTGGTGACCGGGTTCGCGAGGCGCGTCTTGCCGGCTTCCATCGGGCCGCCCGACACGAAGATCACCGGAATGTTCAGGCGCATCGCGGCCATCAGCATCCCCGGCGTGATCTTGTCGCAGTTCGAGATGCACACCATCGCATCCGCGCAGTGCGCGTTCACCATGTATTCGACCGAGTCGGCGATGATGTCGCGGCTCGGCAGCGAATACAGCATGCCGTCGTGGCCCATCGCGATGCCGTCGTCCACCGCGATCGTGTTGAATTCCTTCGCGACGCCGCCGGCGGCCTCGATCTCGCGCGCGACGAGCTGGCCGAGATCCTTCAGGTGCACGTGCCCGGGCACGAACTGGGTGAACGAGTTGACGACCGCGATGATCGGCTTCGAGAAATCGTCGTCTTTCATGCCGGTGGCGCGCCACAGCGAGCGCGCACCTGCCATGTTGCGGCCGGCGGTGGAGGTTTTGGAACGGTAAGTGGGCATTGTGGTTGCTGAAGAAATATCGCGGAAAAGGGTGGAGGCACGGGAATGAAGGCCTCTCTCGCGCCCGTGCGAACAACCTCTTGAGCTGCGCCCTGGGCAAACCGCGCGATTATCCCACAGCCGACGGGGGCGTGGCGCCCGCGGGGCCGGCAACCGGCGCGGGTGGCGTGCGGCGTGCGCGGCGCGGAACGCGCGGGCGGCTGCGGCACGCCCGCACGGCCGGTTCGGGAGGCGACCGGATCGTGCTTTTATCGACGATCCATCCGCGCCGCTTCCCCGTTCCGGCGTCAGTCGAGCAGCGTCAGGATCTCGTCGTAAAGCGCCTGCGGAATCCGCACGCCGTTCGCGATGCTGCGCGCGCGGGCGTCGAAGCGCCGTTGCGACGGCAGCCGCGCGCCTTGCGCGACGATCGACCCGAACATCCGCTCGCCGCGCGCGAGGCCCGCGTCGAGATCGTCGCCGAGGAACACCTTCGGATCGAACGCGATCACGAGCTCGCCGTGGCACGGCGTCGCGCCGACGCCTTCGTCGAAATCCATCGATTCCCGGCTCGTCATGTCGCCGATCAGCGCGCCGCCGAGCAATTCGACCATCGCCGCGAGCGCCGAGCCCTTGTGGCCGCCGAACGTGCGCATCGCACCCTGCAGCGCGGCCTTCGGATCGGTGGTCGGCTGGCCGTCGGCGTCGATCGCCCAGTGCGGCGGAATCGCCTTGCCTTGCTTCGCGTGCAGCTCGATGTCGCCGCGCGCGATCGCGCTCGTCGCGAAATCGAACACGAACGGCTCGCCACCCGGGCGCGGCCATGCGAACGCGATCGGGTTCGTGCCGAACACGGGCTCGCGGCCGCCTTCCGGCGCGACCCAGCTGTGGCTCGGGTTCATCGCGATGCCGACCAGCCCCTCGGCCGCGATCGCCTCGACCTCGGGCCACAGCGCGGAGAAGTGGTAGCAGTGGTTGATCGCCATCGCGGCGATCCCGTGCTGCTTCGCCATCTCGACGAGCACGGGCAGGCCGGTTTCGAAGCTCAGCAGCGAGAAGCCGCGATGCGCGTCGACCGCGACGATCGACGACGACAGCCGGCGCAGCGTCGGCACCGCTTGCGGATCGACCTTGCCCTTGCGCAGCGAACGCACGCAGACGAGCAGCCGATACACGCCGTGCGAGTGACATTCGTCGCGCTGGCCCTGCGTGATGACATTGGCGATCGCCCGCGCATGTGCATCGGACATCCCGTTGTGTGTCAGCACGCGCAGCGCGAGCGCATGGACTTCATCGAGCGACAGGACGACTTCGGCGGTTTGCTCAGACATGGTTCACCTCGCGCGGCGCGGGCACGCCGTCGATGCGCTGCGGCACGTTCAGCGGATTGCCGTTGCGGATCGCTTCCGGCAACAGCGCGTCCGGCAGGTCCTGGTACGACACGGGGCGCAGGAAGCGCTCGATCGCGCGTGCGCCGACGGACGTCGTGCGCGTGTCGGACGTCGCCGGGAACGGGCCGCCGTGCACCATCGCATGGCCGACCTCGACGCCGGTGCCGAAGCCGTTGACGAGAATGCGGCCGGCCTTGCGCTCGAGCGTCGGGCGCAGCGCGGCGAACAGCGGCGCGTCGCCGTCGGCGAGATGCGCGGCGATCGTCAACTGGCCTTCGAGCGACTTCAGCACGCGATGCAGCGTATCGGCATCCGGGCAGCGCACGATCAGCGAAGCGGGGCCAAACACTTCTTCGCGCAACTCGGGGCGCGAGATGAACGCGTCGGCCGACGTCGCGAACAGCGCCGCGCGGGCCTGGTAGCGACTGCCTTCGACGCCTTCCGCGAGCAATTCGACCGCGTCGTGCCCACGCAGCGCCGCGACGCCTTGCGCATAACTTGCGTGGATGTGCGGCGTCAGCATCGTCTGCGCGGCCGCCGCGCGCACGGCATCGGCCGCCGCGGCTTCGAACGTGCGCAACGCGGGGCCGTCGACCGCGAGCACGAGGCCCGGGTTCGTGCAGAACTGGCCGGCGCCGAGCGTGAGCGATGCGACGAACTGCGGCGCGATGGTGTCGTGACGCGCGTCGAGCGCGGCGGGAAACAGCAGCACCGGATTGATCGAGCTCATTTCCGCGTAGACGGGAATCGGCTCGGGGCGCGCGGCCGCGATGTGCATCAGCGCGACGCCGCCGCGGCGCGAGCCGGTGAAGCCGACTGCCTTGATGCGCGGATCGGCGACGAGCGCCTGGCCGATCTCGCGCGACGCGTCGAACAGCAGCGAGAACACGCCGGCCGGCATTCCGCATTCGCGCGCGGCCTGCTGGATCGCGCGGCCGACGAGTTCCGACGTGCCCGGATGCGCGGAATGCGCCTTGACGATCACCGGGCAGCCGGCCGCGAGCGCCGAGGCTGTATCGCCGCCGGCGACCGAGAACGCGAGCGGGAAATTCGACGCGCCGAACACGGCGACGGGCCCGACCGCGACGTTGCGCAGGCGCAGGTCGACGCGCGGCAGCGGCTTGCGCTTGGGGCGCGCCGGATCGATTCGCGCATCCAGAAAACCGCCGTCGCGCACGAGCGACGCGAACAGCGCGAGCTGGCCGACCGTGCGGCCGCGTTCGCCTTCGACGCGGGCGCGCGGCAGGCCCGTTTCGGCGACGCAGCGCTCGATCAGGTCGTCGCCGAGCGCCATGACGTGGCGGCCGATCGCGTCGAGAAACGCGGCGCGCGCGTCGAGCGTCGTTTCGCGATACGTGTCGAACGCGTCGTCGGCGAGCGCGCAGGCCGTCTCCAGGTCGTGCAGGCTCGCGCCGCCGAAAGCGGGTTCGAGTTGCTCGCCGGTCGCGGCGGCGATCGCGTGGAGGGTGCCGTTCTGTCCGGCGACGGCGGACTGGCCGATCAGGAGCTGACCTGTGAGTTGCATGGTTTTCCTCGAAAAAAACAGGGGCCGGGTGTGGTGCACCCGGCCGGAGCGATGGTGAGAAAGGGAACGGGTGCGTCAGTCCTCGTCGTCGTCGAGCTGCAGCTTGTCGGATCGGACGCCGGTATTCGCACCCCAGTAGTAGATGACGAGCGCGACGGCCGCGACGACGACCGTGTCGTACGGATGCGCGAGCCGGCCCGTGCCGCCGAAGCCGCCGAGGTACGACAGCACGATCATCGCCGCATAAAACGCGATCAGCCACGCGGACGAGCGCACCTGTTCGGCGAGGCTCAGGTGCGCGGTCGGCACCCAGCGGCGGCACGCGAGATAGATGACGAACATCGCGATCTGCAGGCCGAGCAGCCAGGACACCGTGCTCCAGCCCGACCAGTAGACGATCAGCGCGGCGATCACGAACGACGCGGGGCCGGTGATGCCGAACGCGCTCGCGCGGAACGGCCGCGGCAGGTCGGGTGCGGTGCGGCGCAGCGCGGCGACCGATACCGGCGCGACCGCGTAGCTCAGCACCAGTGCGGCCGACACGATGTTGATCAGCGCTTCCCACGACGGGAACGGCATCGTCCAGAAGATCGCGAGGCCGAACGTGAGCCACAGGCCCGCGCGCGGGATGCCCGACGCTTCGTCGACGCGCGTGAACACCTTGAAGAACGTGCCCGTCTTCGCCCAGCCGTAGACCACGCGCGGCGTCGCGTTCATGTAGATGTTGCCGCAGCCGCTCGGCGAGATCATCGCGTCGGCGACGACCATCACCGCGAGCCAGCCGACGCCGAGCGCGAGCGCGATGTCGCGGTACGGCAGCGTGAACGCCTTGCTGATGTCGTGCCAGCCGCCGGCGAGCATGGCGGTCGGGATGCTGCCGATGAACGCGAGCTGCAGCAGCACGTAGATCAGCGTCGACAGCAGGATCGACAGGATCAGCGCGATCGGGATCGTGCGCTGCGGATTGCGCACCTCGCTCGCGACCGACACGATCGGTGTGAGCCCGAGGTACGCGAAGATGATGCCGCCCGCGGACACGGCCATCTCGATGCCCGGCATGCCGAACGGCGCGAAGCCGTGCACGGTCAGGTTCGCGGGCTTGAAGAACGTGAACAGCACGCCGATCACCGCGAGCGGCACGATGAACTTGAAGATGCTGATGATGTTGTTCGCCTTCGCGAACGTCTTCACGCTCGAATAGTTCAGGTAAAAGAAGAAGCAGAGGAGTGCTGCCTGCACGAGCCAGCCGATCGTCGTCGGGTCGCTCGATCCTTCGACGGTGAGGCCCGGAAACCACGCGGCCGCGTACTGGCGCGCGGCGACGACTTCGATCGCGATCAGGCTCGAGAACGCGATCAGCGTGATGAAGCCCATCAGGTAGCCGAGCAGCGGGCCGTGCGAGAACACCGGATAGCGAACCACGCCGCCCGCGCGCGGCAGCGCGGCGCCGAGTTCGCAGTAGACGATGCCGAGCAGCAGCACCGCGAAGCCGCCGAGCAGCCACGAGAAGATGCCGGCCGGGCCCGCGATCGTCGACACGTGACTCGCGGCGAACAGCCACCCCGAACCGAAAATGGCGCCGAGACCGATGAACGTGAGATCGGTCAGCGACAACTGTTTCTTGAACTTGCCGTGACCCGCGTCGGGGTGCACGGCACGGGAAAGCGGGACCGACGGGTGAGCGTTGCCTTGGCCTGGCATGGGCTTGTCTCCTGGGGGGAATTTCGGTGCAGGCGTCGCGTGCGCCGCGCTCCGACGGAGCTGCGGTGCGGGCCTGCCGGCCGGCGTCGCCCGGTTCGAACGACCGGGGCGGGCCGCGGGCCGTTCACGAGCGGCGCACGCTGGCGCCGGGGCGAACGGGCCCGCAGGCCATGCCGGACCGGAGACGGCGGCGCGCAGGGGGGAAGGCCCGCGCGCCGCCGCAGGGGAAGTCGATCAGAGACCGACGTCGGGCAGCGCCGGGCGCGTTTCGAGCGCCTTCGCGACGATTGCCTTCACTTCCGCGAGCGTGTCGCCCTGCAGCGCGAGGCGCGGCGGGCGCGTGACTGCGCTGCCGCGGCCGACCAGTTCTTCGCACAGCTTGATGCACTGCACGAGGTCGGGGCGCGCGTCGAGGTGCAGCAGCGGCATGAACCAGCGGTACAGCGCGAGGGCTTCGTCGAAGCGCTTTTGCTTCGCGAGGCGGAACAGCGTCTCGCCTTCCTTCGGGAACGCATTCGACATGCCCGACACCCAGCCTTCGGCACCGACCGCGATGCTCTCGACCACGACGTCGTCGAGGCCGGCGAACAGCACGAAGCGATCGCCGACCGCATTGCGCAGGTCGATGAAGCGGCGCGTGTCGCCCGACGAATCCTTGAAGCAGACGATGTTCTCGCAGTCCTGCAGCGCGATCAGCACATCGGGCGTCACGTCGTTCTTGTAGATCGGCGGGTTGTTGTAGACCATCACCGGCAGGTCGGTGCTCGTCGCGACCGCGCGGAAGTGCGCGGCGGTTTCGTGCGGCTTCGCCGAGTAGACCAGCGCGGGCATCACCATCACGCCGTCGACGCCGACGCGCTGCGCTTCGCGCACCGTGTTGCGCGCGAATTCGGTCGTGAATTCGGCGATGCCGGCGATCACCGGAATCTTGCCGCCGGCCGCGTCGCGCGCGGCCTCGATCACCTGCAGCTTCTCGCTCGTCGACAACGACGTGTTTTCGCCGACCGTGCCGCAGACCACGAGGCCCGACACGCCGTCGTTCACCAGGTTCTTCACCACGCGGTGGGTGGCGTCGATGTCGAGGGAAAAGTCCGGCTTGAACTGGGTGCTGACGGCCGGGAAAACCCCGGTCCACTGAATGGCTTTGCGGCTCACTGAAATCTCCTACGTTCGTATCGGTCGGCCGACAGGTGTGTCGGTGTGGCAACCAGTATCGCCGCGCAAATGCCCATCACGCTTGAGTCGTATCGCGGAGCAAAATGACGAAATCGGCACAGCGGCCGCCCGATGCGCGAAGGGCGCCTCGCACTATGCCGATTTCGTCGTCGTCCTTATCGAAAAGCCACAAGCGGATGGACGCGCGACGGAGGAAGCTATGCTCCTTTCCCCACTTCGGACGGCTCATGATGAAGCGCATCCAGATCATCGATTCGCACACGGGCGGCGAACCCACTCGGCTCGTCGTGTCCGGTTTCCCTTCGCTCGGCAGCGGCACGATGGCCGAGCGGCGCGACGTGCTCGCGCGCGAGCACGATTGTTATCGCACCGCGTGCATCCTCGAGCCGCGCGGCAGCGACGTGCTGGTCGGCGCGCTGCTGTGCGAACCGGTATCGCCCGACGCGGCGGCCGGCGTGATCTTTTTCAACAATAGCGGCTATCTCGGCATGTGCGGGCACGGCACGATCGGCGTCGTGCGCACGCTGCATCACATGGGGCGCATCCGGCCCGGCATTCATCTGATCGAAACGCCCGTCGGCACCGTCGAGGCGACGCTGCACGACGATCTGTCGGTCAGCGTGCGCAACGTGCCCGCGTATCGCCACGCGAAGGGCGTCGCGATCGACGTGCCGGGTTACGGCCCCGTGAACGGCGACATCGCATGGGGCGGCAACTGGTTCTTCCTGATCAGCGATCACGGGCAGCGCGTCGCCGGCGACAACGTCGCGGCGCTCACCGCGTATGCGTCGGCCGTGCGCGAAGGGCTCGAACGCGCGGGCATCACCGGCGCGAACGGCGGCGAGATCGACCATATCGAGCTGTTCGCCGACGATCCCGAGCACGACAGCCGCAGCTTCGTGCTGTGCCCCGGCCTCGCATACGACCGTTCGCCGTGCGGCACCGGCACGAGCGCGAAGCTCGCGTGCCTCGCGGCCGACGGCAAGCTCGCGCCGGGTGCCGTGTGGCGGCAGGCGAGCGTGATCGGCAGCGTGTTCCAGGCCAGCTATGAGCAGGCCGACGGCGGCATCGTGCCGACGATTCGCGGCAGCGCGCACCTGAGCGCGGAAGCGACGCTGCTGATCGAGGAAGACGATCCGTTCGGCTGGGGCATCGCGCCGTGAGCGACGCAAGTACCGACGTCGTCGTGATCGGCGCCGGCATCGTCGGCGCGGCGTGCGCGCACGAACTCGCGCAGCGCGGGCTGCGCGTGCTCGTCGTCGACGACGCGAGCGGCGGTGCGACCGCCGCGGGGATGGGCCACCTCGTCGCGATGGACGACAACGCGGCCGAGCTCGCGTTGAGCCATTACTCGATCGAACTGTGGCGCGCGTTGAGCGGCGAGATGCCGGAAGGCTGTGCGTACCGCAACTGCGGCACGTTGTGGCTCGCGGCCGATGCGCACGAAATGGATCTCGCGCGCGCGAAGCAGGCGACGCTTGCCGCGCACGGCGTGGCCGGCGAGCTGATCGACGCGGCGACGCTCGCGCAGCTGGAGCCGATGCTGCGCGCGGGGCTTGGCGGCGCGCTGAAGATTCCCGGCGACGCGATCCTCTATGCGCCCGTCACCGCGAACTGGCTGCTGCAGCGCGCCCCGCGCATCACGTTGCGCCGCGACCGGGCCGTTGCGGTCGACGGACCAAGCGTGATGCTCGCGAGCGGCGACACATTGCGCGCGGAACGCGTGGTCGTCGCGAACGGTGTCGCGGCACGCACGCTGCTGCCCGAACTGCCGCTGCGCCCGAAAAAGGGCCACCTGCTGATCACCGACCGCTATCCGGGCCAGGTGTCGCACCAGCTCGTCGAGCTTGGTTATGCGGCGAGCGCGCATGCGAGCGACGGCACGTCGGTCGCGTTCAACGTGCAGCCGCGGCCGACCGGCCAGCTGCTGATCGGCTCGTCGCGCCAGTTCGATACCGAGGACGCGCGCGTCGAGCCGCCCGTGCTCGCGCGGATGCTGCGCCGCGCGGTCGGCTACCTGCCGGATCTGGCCGACCTGAACGGAATCCGCTCATGGACCGGGTTCCGTTCCGCGAGCCCCGACGGCCTGCCGCTGCTCGGCGAGCACCCGGCGCGGCCGGGCGTGTGGCTCGCGGTCGGGCACGAAGGGCTCGGCGTGACGACCGCGCCGGGCAGCGCGCGGCTCGTCGCCGCGCAGATGGCCGGCGAACGGCCGCCCATCGATATCGAACCGTATTTGCCGGGACGCTTCCTGACCGCGTCCCCCATCGCCGGAGCGCTGACATGATCATTCATCTGGACGGCCGCGCGCTGACGGTGGCCGACGGCGCGACCGTCGCGGCCGCCGTCGCGGCGAGCGGCGACGACACGACGCGCGTGTCGTGCACGGGTGCGGCGCGTGCGCCGTTTTGTGGAATGGGCATTTGCCAGGAGTGTCGGATGACGATCGACGGCCGTCGCCGGCTGGCTTGCCAGACGCTGTGTCGCGATGGAATGCAGGTGGAGCGGACGAGATGAAACAGCAACGACTGAGCGTCGATGTCGCGATCGTCGGTGCGGGCCCGGCCGGGCTGTCGGCCGCGCGGGCCGCCGCGCAAAGCGGTGCAACGGTTGCGATCGTCGACGACAACCCGCGTGCGGGCGGGCAGATCTGGCGGCAAAGCGCAGCGGCCACGCCGGTTTCGGCTGCTGCCGAACGCCTTGCCGTACTGCGGCAGCCAAACGTCACGCACCTTGCTGCGACGCGCATCGTCGCCGAAACGCAACCGGGCACGCTGCTGCTCGAGGACGACGAACGCGGGCTGCTGCTCGAGTTCCGGACGCTGATTCTCTGCTGCGGTGCACGCGAGCTGCTGCTGCCGTTCCCGGGCTGGACGCTGCCGGGCGTCACCGGCGCGGGCGGCTTGCAGGCGCTGATTAAATACGGCCTCGACGTGCGCGGGCAGCGCACGGTGATCGCGGGCAGCGGGCCGCTGCTGCTGGCGAGCGCGGCGACGGCCCGTCAGGCCGGCGCGCGTGTGTCGCACGTGCTCGAACAGGCCGCATGGAGCGACGTGGCCGGCTTCGGCGCGGGGCTGTGGCGCTGGCCGTCGAAGCTCGCGCAGGCCGCGAAGCTCGTCACGGCCGCCTATCGGCCCGACGCGCACGTCGTCGAGGCGTTCGGCGACAAGCGGCTCGAACGCGTGCGGATCCGCCAACGCGATCGCGAGTTCGACGTCGACTGCGACCGGCTCGCGTGCGGCTTCGGCCTCGTGCCGAACACCGTGCTGCCGAGCCATCTCGGCTGCCGGATCGAGAACGGCGCGGTGGCGGTCGACGCGCATCAGCGTACGAGCCGCGACGGGTACTTCGCGGCCGGCGAGTGCACGGGCGTCGGCGGCAGCGAGCTGGCGATGGTCGAAGGCGAAATCGCCGGTTATGCGGCGACCGGGCAGATGGCGCCGTTGGCCGCGCTCGTCGCGCGGCGCGCGCACTGGCAGGCTTTTGCCGATGCCGTACGCGAGCGTTTCGCGATCCGCGAGCCGATCCGCCGGCTTGCGCGGCCCGACACGCTGCTGTGCCGCTGCGAGGATGTGCGCTTCGATGCGGTCGCGCAGGAGCCGGGCTGGACGGCCGCGAAGCTGCAGTCGCGTTGCGGGATGGGCGCGTGCCAGGGCCGCGTGTGCGGCGCGGCCGCGCAGGCGCTGTTCGGCTGGACGCCGCCGGTGCCGCGTACGCCGCTCGTGCCCGCGCGGGTCGGCACGCTGATGCTCGACGGCACGGCGTCCTGCGACGGCGCGTGAAGCGTCGCAGCGAAGCGGTCCGGTCAATGCCGGGCCGCGCCATTCACTCCACCTTCACTTTCTCCCATCCGCCCACCTGGGGCGCCGCGCAGGCACGCAGGCACTCGATCGTCGCGGCCACGGCCGCGCGATTCGCGCTGTCGGGGTGCCAGTACATCGACACCGCGCCCTGGCCCTCGAGCTCCATCGGCAGGATGCGAATCGCGTTCAGTTGCGCGAAGCGCCGCGCGGCGCGGTGCGACGCGACGCCGAGCAGGTCGGTGTTGTTCAGCAGCGTGAGGTTGAGGATCGACGAATTCGATTCGACGCAGTGCGGTGGCCGCACGCGGCCGGCGGCCGTCAGCGCGGTCTCCAGCGCGTTGTGCACGGGCGTGCCTGACGGCCACACGATCCACGAATAGGCGAGCACGTCGTCCCAGCCGACCGACGCCGCACCGGCAAGCGCGTGGCCGGGCCGCGCGACGAACACGACCGGATCGACATACAGCGCTTCGGCGTGCAGATGCGGATCGACGGATGTCGAACCCGAGCGACCCACGACGATGTCCAGTTCGCTGCGCGCGAGTTGCGGCATCAACTGGTTCATCGTGCTTTCGGTGAGCCGCACCTGCGCGCGCGGCATCCGTTTCAGCAATTGCGACACGGCGAGCGGCACAGTGTCGGCCGCCGCGACCCCCGACGTGCCGATCGTCACGAGGCCGCTGCCGCCTTCGCGCAGCGCGGCCATGTCGTCGCGCGCGACGTCGAGTTGTGCGTCGACGCGGCGCGCGTGCTCGATCAGCGCTTCGCCGTAAGGCGTCGGCCGCAGGCCGCGCGCATGCCGCTCGAACAGCGGCAGCCCGACGTCCTCCTCCAGTTCCTTCAGCCATTTCGACAGCGCGGGCTGCGTGGTCGCGAGCGCCACCGCTGACTGGCTCAGATTGCCGGTGTCGGCAAGGCTCAGCAGTACCTGCAAATGGCGCAGTCGCAGCCGGTGAGTCCAGTCCATCGCATGCCTCGTCGCGAAAAGGTATATCCGAAACCATATGGATCAGATGATTTGACCATTTTACCGGGTATGGCTGCGTCGAATATAAATCGGCTGACGGACTGCAACACGGTCCCGGCCCGACCGACACAGCGCCGACGACGATCGGCCGACTCCAAGGAGACATCATGACGACCCGCCATCCGGACGTGCCGCGCGCCGCCTACTACGCACGGATCGCCGAACAGCGCCTCGCGCCGTTGTGGGAATCGCTGCACAACCTCGTGCCGAAATCCCCGCAGCCGGCCGCGCAGGCCGCGATCTGGAAGTACGCGCAGGTGCGCGATCTCGTGCTGCAGGCCGGCAGCGTGATCAGCGCGGAAGAGGCCGTGCGCCGCGTGCTGGTGCTGGAGAACCCGGGGCTGCCCGGCAAGTCGAGCATGACGCCGAGCCTGTACGCGGGCCTGCAGTTGATCCTGCCCGGCGAGATCGCGCCGAGCCATCGGCATACGCAGTCGGCGCTGCGCTTCATCGTCGAAGGGCGCGGTGCGTGGACGGCGGTGAACGGCGAGCGTACGACGATGCATCCGGGCGACTTCATCATCACGCCGTCGTGGGCGTGGCACGACCACGGCAATCCATCCGAGGAAGAGGGCGGCGAGCCGGTCGTGTGGCTCGACGGGCTCGACATCCCGCTCGTCGCGAGCCTCGACGCGGGCTTCGCGGAGAACTACCCGGAAGCCGTGCAGCCTGTCAGCCGCCCGGAAGGCGACAGCTTCGCGCGCTTCGGTCACAACATGGTGCCGGTGCGGCATCGCGCAAGCGACCCGACGTCGCCGGTGTTCAGTTACCCGTATGCGCGCACCCGCGAGGCGCTCGACGCGCTGTACCGGAACGGCGAACTCGATGCGTGGGACGGCGTGAAGCTGCGCTACGTGAACCCCGCGACGGGCGGCTGGCCGATGCCGACCATTGCGACCTTCATGCAGTTCCTGCCCGGCGGTTTCGACGGCCGCACGTACCGCAGCACCGACGCGACGATCTACTGCGTCGTCGAAGGCGGGGGCACCGCACACATCGGCGGCGACGCCTTCGCGTTCGAGCAGCACGACATTTTCGTCGCGCCGTCGTGGGCGCCCGTGCGGCTGTCGGCGTCGTCCGACAGCGTGCTGTTCAGCTATTCCGACCGGCCCGTGCTGTCCGCGCTGAACCTGTTGCGCGAAGCGCGCGACTGACGCCGGCCGGTTTCATCATCGATTCGTTTTTCGTGCGCCGTCGCTGCGGCGCGCGCCCCTTCGTTCATGCCTACGCTGGAGCCGTTCATGACTTTCGTTTTCCCGCCCGAAGCCCCTGTGGCGCTGCCCGTCGCCGGCAGCGACGCCCGGTTCGCGGTACGCCGCATCTATTGCGTGGGCCGCAACTACGCGGCCCATGCACGCGAAATGGGCTTCGATCCCGATCGCGAGCCGCCGTTCTTCTTCTGCAAGCCGGCCGATTCGATCGTGCCGGTCGCGTATGGCGAAACGCTCGATCTCGCGTATCCGTCGCAGACGCAGAACTATCACTACGAAGCCGAACTCGTCGCGGTGATCGGCAAGGGCGGCGCGGACATCCCGCTCGAGCGCGCGCTCGAACACGTGTGGGGCTATGCGGTCGGCCTCGACATGACGCGTCGCGACCTGCAGATGAAGATGCGTGAGATGGGCCGGCCGTGGGAGATCGGCAAGGCGTTCGACCGTTCGGCGCCGATCGGGCCCGTGCATCCGGCGAGCGAAGCCGGGCATTTCGAGCAGGGCGGCCTGTGGCTGACCGTCAACGGCGCGACGAAGCAGAAGAGCGACGTGTCGCACCTGATCTGGTCGGTTGCGGAGACGGTCGCCGACCTGTCGAAGTTTTTCCGCCTCGAACCGGGCGACGTGATCTTCACGGGCACGCCCGAGGGAGTGGGTGCGGTGGTCGCGGGCGACGTGATGAAGGTCGGCGTCGAGCGGCTCGGTGAGCTGACCGTGCGCATGGTCTGACGCGTTTTCCTCGAAAGGTTACATCGTGCAACTACATGGCTTCTTCAACAGTTCGACGTCCTATCGGGTGCGCATCGCGCTCGCGCTGAAAGGGCTGCCGTACGACACGCTGCCCGTGAACATCCGCACCGGCGAGCATCGCGACGCCGATTACGTCGCGCAGGTGAACCCGTCGGCGTCGGTGCCTGCGCTGGTCGACGGCGATTTCCGTCTCGGCCAGTCGCTCGCGATCCTCGATTACCTCGACCGGATCCATCCGGAACCGCGGCTGATTCCGCTCGAACCGCGCCGTCGTGCGCGCGTGCTGGAACTGGCGGCGCTGATCGCATGCGACATCCATCCCGTCAACAATCTGCGCGTGCTGCGCTATCTCGACAGCGAGCTGAAGGTCGCGCCGCAGCAGAAGACCGCGTGGTACCGGCACTGGATCGCGGAAGGGATGGCCGGTGTCGAGCGGCTGCTCGCCCGCGCAGAGCCGGGCCCGTGGTGCTTCGGCGACGCGCCGACGCTGGCCGACGTGTGCCTGGTGCCGCAGGTCGCAAATGCGTTGCGGATGGATTGCGACCTGAGCGCGTATCCGCGTTGCCTCGCGGTTTATGAACACGCACGGCGCGAGCCGGCTTTCGACGCTGCACAGCCGCAGCGCCAGCCGGATTACGTCGCGTAACACGAAGCAGGAGACAGACATGGGCGAGACAAACAACAACGGCCGGCGCGTACTCGTGATCGGCGGCGGTATCGGCGGGCTCGCGGCGGCCCTGGCGCTCGCGCGCCAGGGCATTCGCGTGAAGCTGCTCGAGCAGGCCGAGCGAATCGGTGAGATCGGCGCGGGGATTCAGCTCTCCGCGAATGCGTTCAACGCACTCGATGCGCTGGGCGCCGGCGAGGCCGCACGCGGCCGCGCGGTGTTCACCGACTGGCTGCAACTGATGGATGCGGTCGATGCGCACGAAGTGGTGCGCATCGATACGGGCGCCGCGTACCGTGAGCGCTTCGGCAATCCGTATGCGGTGATCCATCGCGCGGATATTCACCTGTCGATCTACGAGGCCGTCAAGGATCACCCGCTGATCGAATTCCGGACGAGCGCGCAGGTGTGCGGGTTCGAGCAGGACGGCAACGGCGTGACCGTGACCGACCAGCACGGCGAGCTCCATCGCGCCGATGCGGTGATCGGCTGCGACGGCGTGAAGTCCGTGATCCGCCAGGCGCTGATCGGCGACGCGCATCGCGTGACGGGGCACGTCGTGTATCGCGCGGTGGTCGACACCGACGACATGCCGAAGGACCTGCGGATCAACGCGCCGGTCGTGTGGGCCGGCCCGCATTGCCATCTCGTTCACTATCCGCTGCGCGGCGGGCGGCAATACAACCTGGTCGTCACGTTTCACAGCCGCGAGCAGGAGGCCTGGGGCGTGCGCGAGGGCAGCAAGGAAGAAGTGCTGTCGTACTTCGACGGCGTCCATCCGTTGCCGAAGCAGATGCTCGACCGGCCGACGTCGTGGAAGCGCTGGGCGACCGCCGACCGCGACCCGGTCGAGCGCTGGAGCGCCGGCCGTGCGACGGTGCTCGGCGATGCCGCGCATCCGATGACGCAATACCTCGCGCAGGGCGCATGCCAGGCGCTCGAGGATGCGGTGACGCTCGGTGCGGCAGTCGCGCAGGCCGAAGGCGATTTCGAGGCCGCGTTCGCGCTGTACGAACGCGTGCGGATTCCGCGCACCGCGCGCGTTCTGTATTCGGCACGAGAAATGGGGCGGGTCTATCACGCGAAAGGCGTCGAGCGGCAGGTGCGCAACGGACTCTGGGTCGGCCGCACGCAGACGCAGTTCTACGACGCACTCGACTGGCTGCACGGCTGGCGCGCGGAGGATTGCCTGACGCCCGTCGCGTAACGCGCGCTTTCAGCCCGATTCCGGCGGCGCGCATTTCATCAACTACATGACGCACGACCGCCTTCATGGAGGAGACACCATCATGGCCGATATGCTGTCCATCGACGTCAGCAAATGGATCGACCGGCATCGCGTTGCGCCGTTTCAGGCCGCGATCGTCGTACTGTGCTTTCTGATCGTCGCGATCGACGGGTTCGACACCGCGTCGATCGGTTTCATCGCGCCCGTCATCCGCGCGGAATGGGGTTTGTCGCCCACGCAGCTCGCGCCCGTGTTCGGCGCGGGGCTGACCGGGCTGATGGCCGGCGCGCTCGTGTTCGGGCCGTTCGGCGACCGGTTCGGCCGCAAGCGGCTGCTGCTCGCGTGCGTGGCGTGCTTCGGCATCGCGAGCGCCGCGTCGGCGAGCGCGGGCGGCTTGACCGAGCTGATCGCGTGGCGCTTCGTGACCGGGCTCGGGCTCGGCGGCGCGATGCCGAATGCAATCACGCTGACGTCCGAATACTGTCCGGCGCGGCGCCGCTCGCTGCTCGTGACGACGATGTTCTGCGGCTTCACGATCGGGTCCGCGCTCGGCGGGCTCGCGGCCGCGTCGCTGATCGAGCATCACGGCTGGCGCGCGGTGCTCGTCGTCGGCGGCGCCGCGCCGTTGCTGCTCCTGCCGGTGCTCGCGTGGCGGCTGCCGGAATCGGTGCGCTATCTCGTCAACACCGGGGCGGCACCCGAGCGGATCGCGGCGATGCTCGGCCGGATCGCGCCGGATCCGCATCTCGCGAACGCATCGTTCCCCGCGCCCGCCGGCAAGCCGGCCGGATCGCCGCTCGGCCGCCTGTTCGGCGCCGACTTGCTGCGCGGGACGCTGCTGCTGTGGCTCACGTTCTTCATGAGCCTGCTCGTCATCTACCTGCTGTCGAGCTGGCTACCGACGCTGCTGCGCACGACCGGCGCGACGCTGCAGACGGCCGCACGTGTGACCGCGATGTTCCAGGTCGGCGGCACGCTCGGCGCGATCGTGCTCGGCTGGCTGATGGACCGCTTCGACCCGCACCGCGTGCTGGCCTGCAGCTATGCGGCGGCCGGCGTATTCGTCGCGGCGATCGGCGTGTTTGCCGTGTCGCCGTGGGGTGCCGCGCTAGCCGTATTCGCGGCCGGTTTCTGCGTGTCGGGCTCGCAGGTCGGCGCGAATGCGCTGTCGGCTGCGTTCTATCCGACCGAATGCCGGACCACGGGCGTGAGCTGGGCGAACGGGATCGGCCGCGGTGGGTCGGTCGTGGGCTCGATGGCGGGCGGTGCGATGCTGGCGATGGGCGTACCGCTGTCGACCGCGTTTGCCGTCGTCGCGGCGCCGTGCTTGATCGCGGCGCTCGCGGTGCTGGCGCTCGGCGTGGTTCGCGCCGGTGCGGCGCGTGCGTCGAGCGCCGACGGAATCGCGGGCGAGCAAGCCTGAGCGAAGGAATGTCGGTGGGGCAGCAGCAAGCGCCAATATTATATAAATTGATATAATATTGGCGCTTTAATTGTTGCCCCGTTCCGATGAACCACGATCTTCCCGCCGGGCTGCCCGAGCCCGACCAGATGCGCGCAGCCGCCGAATCGGCCTGCGCGCTCCTCAAGGTGCTGTCGAATCCCGACCGGCTGCTGCTGCTCTGCGAACTGTCGCAGGGCGAGCGCTGCGTGAGCGATCTCGAGACGACACTGGACATCCGCCAGCCGACGCTGTCGCAGCAGCTCGGCGTGTTGCGGGACAACGCGCTGGTCCGCACGCGCCGCGAAGGCAAGAACATCCACTATTCGCTCGACAGTCCGGCCGCGATCGCGGTAATGGGCGTGCTGTACGAACAGTTCTGCGGCCCGGCCGCGAAGGGGACACGCGATGCAGCTTGATGCGCTTCATTTCACGCCGTGGCTGTCGCTGGCCGGCGGCGTGCTGATCGGGCTCGCGGCCGCGTGGCTCGTCGCGTTCAACGGCCGGATTGCCGGCATCAGCGGCATCGTCGGCGGCCTGTTCTCGGCCGGTTCCGGAGAGCGCGACTGGCGCGTCGCATTCGTCGCCGGGCTGATCGTCGCGCCGCTCGCGATGCGCGTCGCTGGAGCGGGCCTGATGCCGCAGGTCGATGCAGGCTGGCCCGAACTGCTGGCGGCCGGCCTGCTGGTCGGGATCGGCACGCGATACGCGGGCGGCTGCACGAGCGGCCACGGCGTGTGCGGGATGTCGCGCGGCGCGCTGCGTTCGGTGGTCGCGACCGCGACTTTCATGATCGCGGGCTTCGTGACCGTATTCGTGCAGCGGCACGTGCTGGGAGGCTGACATGCAGGCAGGATTCGCGTTTCTGGCGGGGCTGCTGTTCGGCGTCGGCCTCATCGTGTCGGGCATGGCCAATCCGCAGAAGGTGCTCGGTTTTCTCGACCTGGCGGGCCGCTGGGATCCGTCGCTCGCGTTCGTGATGGCCGGCGCGACGGGCGTGGCCGTGTTCGCGTTCGCATGGGCGAAACGACGGACGCGGTCGTGGCTCGGCTTGCCGATGCAGTTGCCGGCTTTGCGGGCGATCACCGTGCGCCTGGTCGCCGGAAGCGTCGTGTTCGGCATCGGCTGGGGGATGGCCGGGTTCTGCCCGGGGCCCGCGATCGTGTCGATCGGCTTCGGGTCGGCCAAGGGGATCGGGTTCGTCGTTGCGATGCTGGCCGGGATGGCGATATTCGAGTGGGTCGAGCGTCGCAGAAGCCGGAGTGCGCGGTGACGCACTGGTTGCCGCGTGCCGGGCAGGCCGCGGCTGTCGACGCGGCGTCGCCGGGCAAGGAAGGCCGGAAGGGAGCGTGTTCGCTCGTCGCCGCGACGACGCGGCGGCTGCGTAAGCGCCGCAGTGGCCGGACGCCACCATGTCAGCGGCCTGCCGAGTGCGAAGCGAGGTGCTGGCGGATCAACGACAGGTAACGATCGCCGACCGAGAAATCGCGTGCGACGCGCGGCCGTTCGGCCTGACGCAGCGTGGCCGGCGCGCTCATGCCCAGATACCGGCAGACGGCCGACGGAAACGGCTTGCGCGTATGCCCGAGCTGGCGCGCCGCGCGCTCGACGCGGGCGTCGCCGACCTGGGCGCGAAGCCACGCCAGCACTTGGCGATCGGTGTCGTTGACGATTCGGACCAGATGTTCCATCGCGCACCTCACTGTTCATAAATACAGTACTGTAAATATAACCAGTGTTTGCGGCGACCGCAAGCGGGCGAGCTCGCGGCCGGCCGTTCGGCCAGGGTCAGCGCGTCGGCGAGGTGGTTCGACGGTCCTGCGATGCGGTGATCCGGCCGGCGGGGGCAGCAGGGGCGGCGGGCGCGGCGATGCCCGTATAACGCGCGTCGGTCAGCGTGCCGAGGAACGCGACGATGTCGTCGATTTCCGCGTCGGTCAGCGCGGGCAGCGTGCCGGGCCGGCGGTTCATCGGCGTCGAGTTGACGTTGATGTTGCCGCGATAGGCGGCCGGCACGTCGTCGAACGTCGTGGCGCCGTGATACCAGAAGCCGGGGTCGGTCGAGCGCGTGTTGTAGAACGCGACCGCGTCTCGCAGCGTCGTGAACACGCCGTTGTGCATGAAGGTCTGCTTGACCGCGACGTTGCGCAGCCCCGGCGTGCGCAGGTAGCCGCACCATTGCGTCGGCTCGGGCCAGCGCAGCCGCCGTGCGGTGTCGCACAGCCCGTTGTCGAAATGGCGCGGATCGCGGTTCGCCGGCAGCGCGCGGTTGCGCGGCACGGCGATCGCGTCATAACCGAAATCGGTGAAGAGCGAGCGCTCCGGGCGGCTCGACGTGTCCGACAGCGTGTGGCAGGTCATGCAGTTGCCCTTGTCCGGATTCCGGAACAGCGCGAGGCCGCGCATCTCGGCCGGCGCGAGCGGCTTGCGGGTGCGCAGGAACGCGTCGAAGCGCGACGTGAACGGCGCCATCTCGTCGCTCTGCAGATAGGCCTCCACGGCCGAACCCAGCGCGCGCACGAGTTGCTCGGGATCGCGCCGCACCGGCGTGCCGAAGCGCGCGGCGAGATCGGGCGCGAGTTCGGTCGCATTGACCTTGCGCAGCAGCGCGGCAGGCGACCGGTTGTTCATCTCGTTCGGATCGAACAGCGGCCCGCGGATCTGCTCGGCGAGCGTATCCGCGCGGCCATCGCTGAACAGTCCGCCGAACGGCGACGGCGCGGGCGCGTCGTCGTCCTGGTAGAAGTGGCGGCGCGGCACGTAGCGCACATAGAGCAGCGACGGCGCATTGCGCCGGCTGAAGCGCCCGGGCCGGCTGCCTTCCGGCACGCCGGGCCCCGCGAGCGAAGCCGCCGACAGCGTCGGCGCGAACGCGCGGCCCGGATCGTGGCAGCCCGCGCACGACATGCCGCGCGGTTCGGACAGCCGCGGGTCGAAGAAGATCCGGCGGCCGAGCGCGACGAGCGTCGGGTCGGGCGCGAAGCGCGCGGTGGCCGCGTCGATCTTGCCCGTCACCTGCGGCGTGCCGTTGCCGATCGTGTCGACGACGCGCGACGGCGGCGCGCCGGCGAGCAGGACCGTTTCGGACGGCGCGGCGTGCGCCGCGTGCACCACCACCAGCGCCAGGCCGGCGAGCACGGCCGCGGCAAGCGTGTGCAGCGTTTGCCGGCCGCGCGCGACGCGGCCGTCACCTCGAACCTCTTCGCTCACGGCGCAATGAACCCCGTCTTGTCGCAGGCGAGCGTCGTGCCCGACTGGTTGCACGACGCGAGCAGCTTGCCTGCCGCCGAATACGCATGGAACACCCAGCCCGTCGCCGGTGCCGCGCGGCGTTCCATGATCAGGAAGCCGAAGCTGTTGTTGTGCGACAGCCGCTCGATCACGGCGCCCGGTGCCGGCGTCAGGCCGGCGGGGAACGGGTCGGGCAGTGCGACGTCGAGATTGTCGCCGCCGTTGCCGGACACGATCGTCGCCGGGTGCCCGGACGAAAAGTTGATCGCCTGGAAGTCGTGCACGTGACCGTGCAGCGCGACGTGCACGCCCGGCGGGTAGTACGCCTGCGCGTTGAGGCTCGCCATCACCGACTGCAGCGCGAGGTTGCCCGGCGCGGGCGTGCTGCCGGCGATCGGCGCGAACGCGAGGATCGGATGATGGTTCGTGAAGATCGTCGTCGTCATGCCGGCCTTCGACGCAAGCGCGGCCACCGTCTGGAACTGCTTCTGGTAGATGCCGAATTGCGTGTCGGTCGTCTTGAGCGGCGCGCGGCCGACCTTCGCGGTGTCGAACACGATCACCTGCGAGCCGCCGCCGAGCGACACCGCATAGGGTTCGGAATAGTTCGCGTTGTTGTCGTTGGCCGGATCGTCGCACGAGCGGGCGGCCGAATACGGTCGCGGGTCGAGGAAGCGGAACCAGCCCTGGCCTGCGCGCGCGCATTCCTCGTGGTTGCCGCGCACGACGACCCACGGCGCCTTCGCGAGCAGCGGTGCGGCCGGGCGGAACAGGTCCGCCTGCCACGTATCCCAGCCATAGCCCCACGGGCTGTCCTTGCAGCCGGCGATGTCCGGCGGGCATGCGTTCTCGCGATAGTGGTAGTCGCCGACGTGCAGCACCAGGTCCGGCGACAGCTTCGCGACGCTGGCCGCGATCGTGTCGAACGGCCAGACCGTCGCGTCGTTGCACGCCTGCCATGCGTTGTCGGCCTTTTTCATCCGGCAGCCGGTGTCGGCAATGATCGCGATGCGCTGCGGCTGTGCTTTCGGCAGCGGCAGCGTGCGGCCCGCGACGCTCGCCGCCTGTGCATCGGCCGGCAACGTCGTTTCGCAGACGGAGACCGGGAAGCTCGACGGCTTCGAATCGGCCGGGTCGCTGGCGGTCGGGCGCTGGGCCAGGGTCGCGGCGCCGGCGCGCAGCGTCATGCGCGACAGCTTGCCGTCGACGGTCAGTTGCGGACACAGCGGATCGCCGGCCGATGCGGGGGTGTAGTTCGTGATGACGCGCGCGATCGCCTGGTTCGCGTCGCCGATCTCGACCCACGCGGCCTGGACGTTGACCGACGCACTGGCCGGATCGGCCGGCGAGTCGATGTGATTCGAGCACGCGGACAGCGCGGCGAGGGCAACAAGGGGGGCGCAGCGCGCGAGCAGTGCGCGCGGGAGGAGTCGTCGCATGGGAGGCACCGTAGGAAAGTCGTCAACGATACGCAGCACGAATGTAAGAAATGTGAAAAACCGGGGGCGCGACGGGGGCTCGCCTGCGCGTCGGGTATCGCTGCCGGGGGCCTTGACCTCAAGCCGGCTTGAAGCAGCATAGTGCGCTTCATGATCAACGAGCCAGAAGGGGAATCGACGATGGAAACCAACCTGCCCAACGACGAACAATCCGCACTGTGGAATGGCCCGTCGGGGCGTGCATGGGTCGATGCGCAGGAGTCGATCGACCGGATGTTCGAGCCGTTCGAGGCGCTGCTCGCCGATGCGGCGGCCGCGTCGTCCGCGCGCGGCGTGCTCGACGTCGGCTGTGGCACGGGCGCGGTCACGCTTGCGATCGCGCGCCGGCTCGGCGCGGACGCCCGATGCACGGGCATCGACATCTCGGCCCGGATGATCGACGCCGCGCGGGCGCGCGCCGAACGCAGCGGCATTCATGCCCGCTTCGTGCGCGCGGACGTGCAGACGCATGCGTTCGAGCCCGCGAGCGTCGACCTGATCGTGTCGCGCCTCGGCGTGATGTTCTTCGACGATCCGGTCCGGGCGTTCGCGAATCTGCGGCACGCGGCGCGGCCGGACGCACAGATGCGGTTCGTCGCGTGGCGCAGCGCGGCCGACAACCCGTTCATGACGACGGCCGAGCGGGCCGCCGCGCCGTTGCTGCCGAACCTGCCCGCGCGCCGGCCCGGCGCGCCGGGGCAGTTCGCGTTCGGCGATCGGCAGCGGATCGCGTCGGTGCTGTCGGACAGCGGCTGGATCGACGTTGCGATCGAGCCGGTCGATATGGCGTGCGCGTTGCCCGAGCCCGCGCTGGACGACTACATCGCGCGGCTGGGCCCGGTCGGGCTCGCGCTGCTGGAGATGGACGACGCGACGCGGCGGCACGTGGTCGACACGGTGCGTGCCGCGTTCGAGCGTTACGTGCACGGCGCGGAGGTGCGTTTCGACGCGGCGTGCTGGCTCGTGACGGCGCGCGCGCCGTCCGTGTAACGCATTGCGATAAAAGGCGGATCAGGAAAGGGCCGCCTGCCGGCCCTGCGCATTGCTGTTCGCGCACGCCGCAACAGCGCCGCGCGACGTGCGCGCGTCAGCGTTTGCGCGCGCGCAGCATCAGCCACGCGCAACCTCCGGCAACCAGCGCGAGGCCGAGCAGGACGGCCTCGACGCCGAGCGCGAAACCGGGCGGCATTTCACCGCTGTTCGGCACGGGCGACAGGTTGTCGCCCATCGCGACGGCGCCGCCGGCCAGCAGCGCCATGCAGACGATCCAGTAGAGCTTGCCGCGCGGCGTCGCGGCCCGAATCCGCCACAGCGCGATGCCGGCTCCGCCGAGATAAAGCAAGGCAAGCGTGCCGAGCGCGACGAGGTCGGCGGCGCGGCTTTGCAGGAGCCCGCTCATCGCGCGGCTCCTTCGAGCATGGCGGACCGGCGCGGCGCGGCAAAGGCTGCGGCGTGCGTGCTCATTCGGCCTCCGTCGCGTGTCCCGGCGCGCGGCTCAGCAGGTGCGTGCGCTTGTCGGCCGCGAGCGACACGTAGCGCTCGTACTGGCGCAGCACGTCGGCAATCACTTCGTCGCCGCGCAGGTATTCGAGGTCGTAGCCGAGCCGCCCGTCCTCGAAGAACGTGACGATCCCGTACACGTGCGCACGCGCCGCTTCCGGCTCGGCCGCCTCGCGCACCAGGAACGCGGCCGCGGATTTCACCGTCACGCGCACGCCGTACACGAAATCGCGGTGCTCGGCGGTCGGCACGGTGAGCCGCACGGCGTCGTCGCTGTCGCGCTGCACGTGCGCATCGACGCCGCCCGTGCGCAGTTCGTCGGCGACCTTGCGCAGCGCGGGCTCGACCGTCTCGGCGACGAACTGGCGCGCGTCGGCCTCGGTCGTCTGCCGCAGGATGTGCGTCAGGCGGTGGCGCCAGTGCTGGCCGGTCCAGAAGCTCGCCGCAGGCGCGATCTCTTGCGAATAGTGCGCACGGTCGGCCGCGAGCCCGCGCCACAGCCCGTAGCAGAGCGCGAGCATGATGAGGGCGACCGGCAGCGCGGCGATCAGCGTCATCGCCTGCAGCGCGCCGAGCCCGCCCGCGACCAGCAGCACCGCGGCCGTCACGCCGAGCAGCACGGCCCAGAACAGCCGTTGCCAAACCGGCGAATGCGCGGCGCCGCGCGTCGCGATCTGGTCGATCACGAACGCGCCCGAATCGGCGGACGTGACGAAGAACACCGCGATCAGCACGATCGCGACGATCGACAGCAGTTGCGACAGCGGCAGGAAATCGAAGAAGCGGAACAGCAACGCGTCGACATTGGTGGCCGTCTGCGCGAGCGCGCCGGCCGCGCCGTGCGTGTCGAGCCAGATCGCGCTGTTGCCGAACACGGTCATCCACACGAGGTTGAACGCGGTCGGCACGAGCAGCACGCCGATCACGAACTGGCGGATCGTGCGGCCGCGCGAGATGCGCGCGATGAACATGCCGACGAACGGCGACCACGAGATCCACCACGCCCAGTAGAGGATCGTCCAGCCGCCGAACCAGCCTTCCTCGCGCGGCGACGCATACGCATAGGTGCGGAACGACAGGTCGACGAGGCTCGACAGGTACTGGCCGATGTTGTCGCCGAGCGCGCGGAACAGGAACGCCGTCGGGCCCGCGACGGCCACGAATGCCAGCAGCAGGAACGCGAGCAGCAGGTTCAGCTCGGACAACCGGCGCACGCCCTTGTCGAGGCCGCTTGCGGCCGACAACCCTGCGAGGATCACGACGAGCGCGACGAGCCCGATGCGAAACGCATTGCTGCCCGTGTCCCAGCCGGCGACCGTGTGCAGGCCCGCGCTGATCTGCATCACCCCGTAGCCGAGCGTCGTCGCGATGCCGGCGACGGTGCCGACCAGCGCGAACGCGTCGACCGTGTGGCCGATCCAGCCGTTGATGCGCTCGCGCAGCACCGGATACAGCCCCGAGCGCAGCGTCAGCGGCAGGTTGTAGCGAAAGCCGAAGTACGCGAGGACGAGCCCCATCAGCCCGTAGATCGCCCATGCATGGAAGCCCCAGTGGAAGAAGGTCATCAGCATCGCCTCGCGCGCGGCGGCGGGCGTGCCGGGGTCGACGGTAGGCGGTTTCAGGAAGTGCTGCATCGGCTCGCCGACGCCGAAGTACATGAGCCCGATGCCCATGCCGGCCGCGAACAGCATGGCCGTCCATGACACGAAGCTGAATTCGGGTTCGGCGTCGTCGGGACCGAGCCGGATGTTGCCGAAATCGCTCGCGGCGATCAGCACGAGAAACACGAGGAAGCCGGTGACGGCGAGTACGTAGAACCAGTCGAAGCGCGCGATGACCCATTGCTGGCCGGCGGAGAACAGCGCGCCGGCTTCGCTCGGGAGCAGCGCGCACACGACGAGCAGCGCACCGATGACCGCGAGCGCGGGCAGGACGACCTGCGGCTTGAATGTCGTGCGCGGGGAGGGACGGGAATCTGGCATGTCGGGCATCCAGTTGTGGGCGCAACGAGGCGCGACGCCGCCCGGCGCGCATGCGGCGCGTCGGACCCTGATACGGCGTGCGTCGAGTGTACCGCGGTGTCAGGACTGCAAGAAGGGGCATGCAGAAGAGATGAACCTGACGGATTGTAAGGTATCGGGGCGATCGGGAAAACCCGCGCGGTTCGCGCGGCGTGTGGACGGGACATGGAAAGCGCGGCGGACGCCGGGCCTCGCGCGCCCGGACGGCGCACGTGAAATGCGCATCGTCCGGGGAGAAGGCAGCGCGCCGAAGGCGCTGCCGTGCGGGTTCAGAACGTGACGGCGATCCCGGCCATGCCGACGAACTGGCCGTGCGTCGTCGACGGCGTGAGCTGCTGCGAATCGCCGACGATCGGCGCCGCGTCGATGATATGACCGGCGCCTTGCGCGCCGAGCGTCTGCCCGCTCGAATGCGTGTACGCCTGCAGCGCATACAGCGTCGTGCGCTTCGACAGGCTGTACGACTCCTTCAGCGAATACTGCTGGTAGCGGGCCGCGCTCGCGACGCCGTTCGCTTTCGATGCCAACGTGTACGCGAATGCACCGGCCACCGAGAACGCCGGCGTGAAGCGGTACGCGGCAAGCGCGCCGTAGGTGTTGAACACGGCCGTGTCGGTGAATGCGGAGCCGTTGCCGGGCAGGTACTTCACGTTCGAATAGTTGACGCCCATCGTCAGGTTGCCGAGCGTGTAGTTGCCTGCCGCCGCGACCTGCTCGATGGCCTTCGCGGTCAGGTAGCCCTGGTTCAGCACGGACACCGCGAAGCTGCCCGACGACGCGGTGGCCGGGTTCAGGAAGCCGGCCGACGAGCCCGAGCTGTTGATGCGCAGGTAGCCGGCCGCGATCCCGACCGGCCCGTTCGCGTAGCGCAGCGCGGCGCTGAACGTGTTGCCCTTGCCGGTCGCGCCGGCAATGCCGCCGAATGCGTACATCGCGCTCGCGCTCAGTCCGGAGAACGTCGGCGACGTATAGGTTACCGAATTGTTCACGCGGATCGTCGTGTCGAGGCCGTCGATGTCGCCCGGATGCGCGCCAGTCGCGCCGGTCAGCCAGCTGCTCGACGCGTACGGTCCGACGAACAGGAAGTAGGGCGTGTATTGGCGGCCGGCCGTCAGCGTGCCGTAGCGATCGTTACGCAGGCCGACGAATGCCTGGCGATTGAATATCGTGCCGGCGGCGGCCTGTGCGCCGTTGTTCAGGTTGAAGCCGGACTGCAGGTCGAAGATCGCGTGCGTGCCGCCGCCGAGATCCTCGTCGCCGCGCAGCCCGAACTTCGACGCATACAGGTTGCCGTCGCGCATGTAGATGTTCGAGTGGCCCTGCTGGTTGTTCACGTACGCGAGCGAATCGTCGACGACGCCGTACAGCGTCACGCTGCTCTGCGCGCGGGCAGCGGTCGCGCCGAGCGATGCGGCCGATAAAATAAGGATTGCATAGCGATTGACGGGGGCTTTCATTGTTGATCTCCAGATCTCTTCATCAGTTCAACGGGGCGGGAGGCTGAAGCACCTCCTCTGTGGCGGGTGGCGAGCCGCGCGAACGGCCCGCCTGATCGGTGCGGCGTGCGCGGTCAGCGATCGAACGCGACGACGATGCGGCGCCATGCGCCGTCCTGCGCGTCCTGCTCGACGCGCGCGCCGCGGACGGCGAGCGGGCCTTGCAGCGACGCGGGCAGCAGGATCTCGACGCGGTCGGCCGGGCGGGCCAGGCGGCCGTCCCGGCGGACCGACACGCCGAGCGCGCCCGACGCCTCGCGGCCGGTCTCGATCCGCCACAGTCCGTATTCGCCGTCGCGCCACGCTTCCGTCTCGCCGTCGTCCTCGACGCATTCGCCGTACGCGACACCGTCCTCGATGCGCGGCGCAACGAGGAAGCCGCGCGTGTCGGCGCGCGCACCGAAATGCTGTGCCGCGACGTTCAGCGGCAGCACGCGGCCTTCACGCAGCAGCATCACCGGCGTGTCGAGCGGCGCGGGCAGCGTGACGCTCGCGCCGCCGTCGAACGACTGCGCGCTCGCGCAGCACGTCCAGCGCGCGCCCGACGGCAGGTAGACCGTGCGTTCCGTGCGGCCGGGATCGACGACCGGCGCGACCAGCAGCGCGTCGCCGAGCATCATGTCGTCGCACTCCTCGTAGCAGCGCGCATCGGCGGGGAAATCGGCGAAGGTCGGCCGCAGCACGGGCTCGTAGCGCGTCGTCGACAGCCACAGCAGGTGATAGAGGTACGGCAGCAGCCGGTAGCGCTGCTTGATCAGCGATGCGACCTGCGCGGCGATCTCCGGATACATCCACGGTTCGTTGACGGTGCCGTCGTCGTTCCACGAATGGATGCTGAAGCGCGGCATGAAGATGCCGAACTGCACCCAGCGCAGCAGGAGCTCGGGCGACGGCGCGGGCCCGGAGAAGCCGCCGATGTCGTGACCGATGTTCGACACGCCCGACAGCGCGAGCCCGAGGCCCATCTTCAGGTTGTAGCGCAGCGTTTCCCACGACGTGGTGTTGTCGCCGGACCAGGTCTGCACGTAGCGCTGCATGCCGGCGCCGCCGGAGCGCGACACGAGGAACGGCCGCTGCGCCGGCGCATGCGCGCGCTGCGCGTCGCGCGACGCGCGCATCATCAGCATCGTCTGCAGCACCTTCGCCTCGCGCGCGGGGAACGGCTGGCCGAAGCCGTGCGCGATCGCGTCGGGCGACCAGATCTCGTATTCGTTGTTGTCGTTCCAGGTCGACTCGATCCCGTATTCGAGCAGCGCCGACGTGACCTGCTCGCGCCACCAGCGGTAAGCGTCCGGCTGCGTGAAGTCGAGATACGCGCCGACCTCGTCCCAGAACTGCACCCACGCAGGCTCGCCGGACGCCGAGCGGATCAGCAGCCCGCGTTTTGCGGCATCGTCGAACGCGGGATGGTCGCGCAGCAGGCACGGCTTGATGTTCGCGCACAGGCGGATGCCGTGGTCGCGGTAGTGCTTCACGAAACCCTTCGCGTCGGGAAACTTGTCGCGGTTCCAGTTGAACACGTAGCGCTTCGCGCCGATCGACGTATAGCCTGACGACAGGTGGAACGAATCGCACAGGATGTCGTGCGCGTCGCACTGTTCGACAAACTGGTTCATCTGCTGCTGTGCGTCCGGCGCATCGGTGTAGCTCATCGTCGAGCCCGAGTAGCCGAGGCCCCATTTCGGCGTGCGTGCGGGGCGCCCGGTGAGCCACGTGAAGCGCCGCGCGGCCGCGAGCGGTGTGTCGGGCGATGCGATGAAGTAGTAGTCGAGATCGCCGTGCTCGGCGACGAAATAGCGGTACGGGCCGTGATAGTTGTCGAGCTCGCGGCCCATGTCGAACGAGCAGTCCGACAGCGTGTCGTAGAAGAGGCCGAACCCCTGGCACGCAGCGGGCGACCACGTGATGTAGAACGGGATGTGCTTGTACAGCGGGTCGGTGTGCTTCGCGCTGTAGCCCATCGCGTCGATGTTGCGCATCTCGAAGCGCGCGCCCGTGCGGTCGAGGTCGCCCGCGCGTTCGCCGAGGCCGAACACCTTGTCGCCGCGCTCGCGGGCGACGTAGTGATACGCGCGGTCGTCCCACCAGCCGAAGTTGTACGCCTGCGTCGCGCGGTCGGCGAGCGCGACGCGCCATGCGCCGTCCGCGCCGCGCATCGACCACGTGCAATGCCCGCCTTGCCAGCGCACCGCGAGCCGGATCTGCGCGGTTTCGATGCACAGGCCGTCGTCGTCTTCGACGAGGCTCCAGGAAGGCAGCGCGAAGCCGTCCAGATCAAGGCGGTCGCGGCCGTCGAGCGGCACGTCGTCGAGGCCCGGTGCGATCGACCACGTGCGCGGGTTGCGTGCCGTCGCGTCGGGCAGCACGCGCACGCGCACGATGTCGTTCTCGAGCACGAAGATCTCGAGGGTCGAGCCCGCGTCGGACGCGAGCAGCAGGCGGTTGGCGTGCCGGCCGGCGATGCGGAACACGGGCGGATGAAGAAGCGAAGTCATGAAGGCGATTCCTGGTGAGAGCGAATGTCAGGCGTGCCGTGCGAGCAGGCGTTCCTGCTTCGACTGCCCGCGGATCAGCACCGCGAGCAGCGTGACGCCGATGAGGTCGAACAGGCCGAGGCACGCGAACAGCGGCGCATAGCCGATCTTGTCGGCGAGCGCGCCGACCAGCAGCGAGAAACCGAGCCCGCCGATCCACGCGGCCATCCCGGCGAAGCCGCTCGCGGTGCCGACTTCCTCGGAATCGAACACGTCGGCCGACAGCGTGTTGACGAGCGCGGAGATCATCTGGTGCGCGAAGCCGCCGACGCAGAACAGCGCGATGGCCGTGTACGGCGACGCCGCGAGGCCGATCATCGCGGGCCCGAGCATCAGCACCGCGCCCAGCGCGACGCCGGCGACGCGCGACCACACGAGCGGCAGTTTGAATCGGTTGGCGAGATAGGGCGACAGGTAGCCGCCCGCGATGCCGCCGGCGTCGGCCGCGAGAAACGGCATCCACGCGAAGATCGCGATCTGCGTGAGCGGCATGTGGCGCTCGGTCGCGAGATACAGCGGAATCCAGAAGCTGAAGGTCTGCCACGCGGGTTCGGCGAAGAAGCGCGGCAGCGCGATGGCCCAGAAGCGCCGCGCGGTGACGACGTCGCGGATGCGGCGCTTCGACACCGGCGGCATCGTGGCCTGGCCGTCGCGGATCAGCGCGCGCTCCCGCGGCGTGATGCGCGGATGATCGGCCGGCGAACGGTATTGCGTGTACCAGAGCGCGGCCCACACGAAGCCGAGCGCGCCGGTGACCATGAATGCCGACTGCCAGCCGAACCGCATCGAGATGAACACGACGAGCGGCGGCGCGATCGCGGCGCCGAGCGACGTGCCCGCGTTGAAGTAGCCGACCGCGACGGATTTCTCGCGATCGGGAAACCATTCGGCGACGGCCTTCATCCCCGACGGAATCGCGGCGGCCTCGAACAGCCCGAGAAAGCCGCGCAGGATGCCGAGTGACAGCCAGCCCGACGCGAAGCCATGCGCGACGCCGACCACCGACCACAGCATCGCGAACAGCGCGAACCCGAGCCGCAGCCCGATCAGGTCGACGATGAACCCGCACACGGGCTGCATGATCGTGTAGCCGATCTGGAACGCGCCGACGATGTACGAATACTGCTGCGTCGAGATCGCGAATACCTGCTTCAACTCGGGGGCGAGCACCGCGAGGGAGTTCCGTGCGAGGTAGTTGAGGATCGTGCCGAGACACACGAGCACGATGATCCACCAGCGCAACGCCTTGACTGTTTTCACTGCTGCCTCCTGTTGGGCAGGGCGGGCATGCGGCGCCTGCCTGATCCATGCAAGCCGTCCGGTCAGGAAGGCTTTTTCAGCTTATTTGTACGATGTCCGATCTTGATGGGCGCCGGTTTTACCGGTTTCTATCGAAATGACACTGTTCGAGCGAACATTTCGCCGTCATTGGATAGGAATGTTATCGGACGACTGATCATTTTCGAACATCCTATGTTCGAATGCGAATCCGGTCAACGTGAATTTGCATTCGAACGAACTTGCTCGGGGTTTTCCCGATGGGAGGGGAGGCGGCGTGAGCGGAAACGCACGGCGGTTGCGTGCCGAATGCCCGTGCGGCGGGGCTGTGCGATGGCCTGGAGAGCGAGGGGCGCAGGATGGGGCGTGACAACCCTGATGAAAGTTTATTTTTTTCTCGGCTGCGGATTGTGTAAATTCATTTTCATCTTCCTTGCAACAACCATTCGCATGATGCCTCTCGTTTCGAACGACGCCAGTCACGACGAACCCGCGATCGCCGAGCGGATCGCGTCGGCGATGCCGTTGATGACGCCGATCCACCGGCGCATGGGCGAATTCGTGCTCGCGAATCCGTTTCGCGCGGCGACGATGCGGATCGATGAACTCGCGCAGGCCGTGAATGCGTCGATCGCGACCGCGAACCGCTTCGCGAAGGCGCTCGGCTTCGACGGCTATCCGGCGATGCGCGCGGCACTCGTGCGCGGCTTCGAGGCGACGCTCGGGCCGGTCGAGCGGCTGCGCTCCGCGCAGGAGCAGGAGCCGGGCGTACGCGGTGCCGTGTGGATCGACGCGGTGTTCGACCAGGCCGTCGCGAACATCGAGAACACGCGCGCGCAACTGGACGCGGCCGATGTCGAGGCTGCGGTCGAGGCGATCGTCGGCGCGCGACGCGTGCTGATCCTCGGTGCGGGATCGAGCGCGTTTCTCGCCGGGTTGATGGAGCACGGGCTGTCCGTGTGTCACGACAGCGTGCAGTCGCTCGCGTTGCTCGGCGGCCCGTCGCACGCGGCGCGGCGCCTGTATACGGTCGACTCGCGCGATCTCGTGATCGCGCTCGCGTTTCCGCGCTACGTGAAGGACACGATCGAGCTGGCGCGCCGCGCGGCGGCGCGCGGCGCGCGCGTGCTCGGTCTCTCCGACGGCCCGGAATCGCCGCTTGCGCCGATCGCGTCGCTGAACCTGTACGTCAACGCCGAACGGCGCTTCGCGGCCACGTCGGAAGCGGCCGTGCTCACGATGATCGAGGCGCTGATCGATGCGGTCGCGCTGCGCACGCACCGGTCCGCGAAATCCGCCGCCGAGATGACCGAATTCCTGCTGCCGTGGCTCGTGCAGCCGCAAGCGGCGCTGCCGGCCGCGAACCCTTCTTCCACCCATCCGAAAAAATCATGACTTCACCCGCGATCGTCGCGATTCACGGCGGCGCAGGCACGATCCTGCGCGATGCGATGGATACCGACACCGAACGTCGGTACCGTGCCGAACTGACCGCGATCCTGCTGTCCGCGCAACAGGTGCTGGCCGACGGCGGCAGCGCGCTCGACGCCGTCACCGTCGCGGTGCGGATGCTCGAGGATTGCCCGCTGTTCAACGCCGGGCGCGGCGCCGTGTATACGGCCGAAGGCAAGCACGAGCTCGACGCTGCGGTCATGGATGGCGCGACGCTCGGCGCCGGCGCGATCTGCTGCGCGACGCGCGTGCGCAATCCCGTGCTGGCCGCGCGGCGCGTGATGGAGGCGAGCGAGCACGTGCTGTTCGCCGGCGCGGGCGCCGATGCGTTTGCGGCCGCGCAGGGGCTCGAACTCGCGGAACCCGGCTACTTCGACACCGAAGCGCGTCATGCGCAGTGGCTCAAGGCGCGCGCGGCGGCCGGCATGATGCTCGACCACGATGCGGCGACGTTCGCGTTCGGCGCATCGCAGACACAGTCGCAGCCGCAGCCGGCCGAACCGCTCGATCCGGACCGCAAGCACGGCACGGTCGGCGCGGTCGCGTGCGACCTGCACGGCCACATCGCGGCGGCGACGTCGACGGGCGGCATCACGAACAAGCAGCCGGGGCGCGTCGGCGATTCGCCGATCATCGGCGCGGGCTGCTATGCGGACGATGCAACCTGCGCGGTATCGGCGACGGGCACCGGCGAGACGTTCATCCGTCTCGCGACCGCGCATGACGTTGCCGCGCAGATCGCGTATCGCGGCGCGTCGCTGGCCGACGCCGCGCACGACGCCGTGATGAACAAGCTGTCGCGCCTGGCGGGGCGAGGCGGGATCATCGCGGTCGACGCGCACGGTAACGTCGCGATGCCGTTCAATACCGAAGGGATGTACCGCGGCTACGCGCGCGTGGGCGAAGCGCCCGTCGTCGGCATCTATCGCGACGACGCAGCCTGATTCCGGATCGCACGAGGAGATACGCATGAGTTCGAGCCGTAATCCGGCCGGCCTGGCGCTGCCCGAGCAGCGCGTCATCGCCGTGGACGACCTGTCGGTCACGTTCAGCCGCGAAGGCGCGACGTTCGACGCGGTGCGCAACGTGTCGTTTCACGTCGATCGCGGCGAGACGCTCGCGATCGTCGGCGAATCGGGTTCCGGCAAGTCGGTCACGTCGCTCGCGCTGATGCGGCTCGTCGAGCACGGCGGCGGCGCGATCACGAGCGGCCGGATCGCGTTCCGGCGCCGCGGCGGCGCGCTGGTCGATCTGGCGCAGGCGAGCGCCGCGACGATGCGCGGCATCCGCGGCTCGGACATCGCGATGATCTTCCAGGAGCCGATGACGTCGCTGAACCCGGTGTTTACGGTCGGCGACCAGATCAGCGAGGCGATCGCGCTGCACCAGTCGAAGAGCGCGGCCGAAGCGCGCGCGGAAGCGCTGCGGCTGCTCGATCTGGTGCGCATCCCGGAAGCGCGCCGCGTGTTCGTGCGTTATCCGCACCAGTTGTCGGGCGGGATGCGGCAGCGCGTGATGATCGCGATGGCGTTGTCGTGCCGGCCCGCGCTGCTGATCGCCGACGAGCCGACGACCGCGCTCGACGTGACGATCCAGGCGCAGATCCTGCAACTGATTCGCGGGCTGCAGGACGAGATGAACATGGGCGTGATCTTCATCACGCACGACATGGGCGTGGTGGCCGAGGTGGCCGACCGCGTGCTCGTGATGTATCGCGGCGAGAAGGTCGAGGAGGGTGAATCGGACCGCATCTTCGCGACGCCCGCGCATCGCTACACGCGTGCGCTGCTCGCGGCCGTGCCGCGGCTCGGCTCGATGCAGGGCACCGACATACCCAGGAAATTCCCGCTGCTGAAGGTGGACGGCGTGAGCGCCGCGGCGCCCGCGCCTGCGGCGAACGACGATGTGCAGCCGCCCGTCGACCCGGCTTCGTCGCCGATCCTGCGCGTGCGCGATCTCGTCACGCGCTTTCCGGTGAAGAGTGGCGTGTTCGGCCGCGTGTCGCAGTACGTGCATGCGGTCGAGCGCGTGAGCTTCGAGCTGCGCGCGGGCGAGACGCTCGCGCTCGTCGGCGAGTCGGGCTGCGGCAAGTCGACCACCGGCCGCTCGCTGCTGCGCCTCGTCGAATCGCAGAGCGGCTCGATCGAATTCGACGGCCGCGACATCAGCGCGCTGAAGGGCCCGGACCTGCAGGCGCTGCGCCGGAACATCCAGTTCATCTTCCAGGATCCGTTCGCGTCGCTGAACCCGCGTCTCACGGTCGGTTTCTCGATCATGGAGCCGCTGCTCGTGCACGGCGTCGCGAGTGGCCGCGAAGCGCAGGCGCGCGTCGACTGGCTGCTCGACAAAGTCGGCCTGCCGCCCGAGGCGGCGCGTCGTTATCCGCACGAATTCTCGGGCGGCCAGCGCCAGCGGATCGCGATCGCGCGTGCGCTCGCGCTGAACCCGAAGGTCGTGATCGCCGACGAATCGGTGTCGGCGCTCGACGTGTCGGTGCAGGCGCAGATCGTCAACCTGATGCTCGACCTGCAGCGCGAGCTCGGCGTCGCGTACCTGTTCATCTCGCACGACATGGCCGTCGTCGAGCGCGTCAGCCATCGCGTCGCGGTGATGTATCTCGGCCAGATCGTCGAGATCGGCCCGCGCCGCGCGGTGTTCGAAGCGCCGCAGCATCCGTACACGAAGAAGCTGATGAGCGCGGTGCCCGTGGCCGACCCCGCGCGCCGGCACGCGCCGCGCCAGCTCGCGGCGGACGAGATCCCGAGCCCGATCCGCGCGGCCGGCGACGAGCCGGTAATCGCGCCGCTGGTCGCGATCGGTCCCGATCACTACGTCGCGACGCATCGCGTCGGCGGCGCGTACTGAACGCGCGGGAGGTTGCATATGGACCGCAGCTGCGCACGAGCGAGGCAACGGCGTCTTTATCCCGAGCGGGGGCAGTCACGCCGCGATTTCAACCATGCGTTACCGAATCATCCACAGGAGCCCAACAAGATGAACAAGCCGTCTTCGTTCCCGATGTTCCGTCCGCGCGCGCTGCTCGCTGCGGGTGCCGGCGCGTTCGCGCTGTCGGCCGCGGTGCCCGCGTTCGCGCAGCAGAACGTCGTGGTTGCCGTGTACTCGACGTTTACGACGATGGACCCGTACGACGCGAACGATACGGTGTCGCAGGCTGTCGTCAAGTCGTTCTACGAGGGTCTGTTCGGTTTCGACAAGAACATGAAGCTCGTCAACGTGCTCGCGACCAGCTATACGGCGTCGCCGGACGCGAAGGTGTACACGGTCAAGCTGCGCCAGGGCGTGAAATTCCACGACGGCACCGACTTCAATGCCGCCGCGGTGAAGGCGAATTTCGACCGCGTGACCGATCCGGCGAACAAGCTGAAGCGGTACGGCCTGTTCCGGGTGATCGAGAAGACCGAAGTGGTCGATCCGACCACGGTGCGGTTCACGTTGCGCGAGCCGTTCTCGGCGTTCATCAACACGCTCGCGCACCCGTCCGCGGTGATGATTTCGCCGGCCGCGCTGAAGAAGTGGGGGCGCGACGTGTCGCTGCATCCGGTCGGCACCGGGCCGTTCGAGTTCGTCGAATGGAAGCAGACCGACGACATGAAGGTGAAGAAGTTCGCCGGCTACTGGAAGAAGGGTTACCCGAAGATCGACGCGATCGACTGGAAGCCGGTGGTCGACAACAACACGCGCGCCGCGCTGATCAAGACCGGCGAAGCGGATTTCGCATTCACGATCCCGTTCGAGCAGGCGAACGATCTGAAGAGCAATCCGAAGGTTGACCTGATCGAGGCGCCGTCGATCATTCAACGCTACATTTCGCTGAACACGCGGCAAAAGCCGTTCGATAACCCGAAGGTGCGTGAAGCGCTGAACTACGCGGTCAACAAGGATGCGCTCGCGAAGGTCGTGTTCGCCGGTTACGCGACACCACAGACGGGGGTTGCGCCGATGGGCGTCGAATACGCAACGAAACTCGGGCCCTGGCCGTACGACCCGGCGAAGGCACGCGCGTTGCTGAAGGAAGCCGGTTATCCGAACGGTTTCGAATCGACGCTCTGGTCTGCCTACAATCACACGACGGCGCAGAAGCTGATCCAGTTCGTCCAGCAGCAGCTCGCGCAGGTCGGCGTGAAGGTGCAGGTGCAGGCGCTCGAAGCCGGCGAGCGGGTCGCCCGGGTGGAGAGTGCCCAGGACGCGGCGAAAGCGCCGGTGCGGATGTACTACAGCGGCTGGTCGGCGTCGACCGGCGAGGCGAACTGGGCGCTATCGCCGCTGCTTGCGTCGGAGTCGGCGCCGCCGAAGCTGTACAACACGGCGTACTACAAGAACGGCCTTGTCGACGACGATCTCGCGCAGGCGCTCGCAACGACCGATCGCGCGAAGAAGGCGACGCTCTACGCCGATGCGCAGAAGCAGATCTGGGCCGACGCGCCGTGGATCTTCCTCGTGCAGGAGAAGATCGTCTACGCGCGCAGCAAGCGCCTGCAGGGCATGTACGTGATGCCGGACGGCTCGTTCAACTTCGACGAGATCTCGCTGAAATGACGGCGGTTTGCCCGCCACGCGGCGCCGGCGGCACAAGCTGCCGGCGCGCTGATTCGATCGGTGCCCCATGCTGAATTTCCTCGTCAAACGCCTGTTCGGCCTGCTGCCCACGCTCGCGATCGTCGCGGTGCTGGTGTTCCTGTTCGTGCACCTGCTGCCGGGCGATCCGGCGCGGCTCGCGGCCGGCCCCGAAGCCGACGACGCGACGGTCGCGCTCGTGCGCGCCGATCTCGGCCTCGACAAGCCGATGCCAACCCAGTTCGCGAATTTCTTCGTGAAGATCGCGCACGGCGATTTCGGCATGTCGACGCGCAGCAAGCGGCCGGTATCGACCGAGATCGGCGAGCGCTTCATGCCGACGCTGCTGCTGACGCTCGTCAGCATGGTGTGGGCGACGCTGTTCGGGATGGCGATCGGGATCGCGTCGGCGGTGTGGCGCAATCGCTGGCCCGACCGCATCGGCATGACGATCGCGGTGTCGGGCATCTCGTTTCCCGCGTTCGCGCTCGGCATGCTGCTGATGGAAATCTTCTCGGTGAAGCTCGGCTGGCTGCCGGTCGTGCCGGACGGCACGTGGAAGAGCTACGTGTTGCCGTCGCTGACGCTCGGCGCCGCGGTTGCGGCCGTGATGGCGCGCTTCACGCGCGCGTCGTTCGTCGAGGTGCTGAACGAGGATTTCGTGCGCACCGCGCGTGCGAAGGGCGTGCACGAGCCGATGGTCGTGCTCAAGCACTGCCTGCGCAACGCGATGATCCCGGTCGTCACGATGATGGGGCTGCAGTTCGGTTTCCTGCTCGGCGGCTCGATCGTCGTCGAGGCCGTGTTCAACTGGCCGGGGCTCGGGCGGCTGCTCGTCGATGCGGTGACGATGCGCGACTACCCGGTGATCCAGGCGATCGTGCTGCTGTTCTCGCTCGAATTCATCCTGATCAACCTGACCGTCGACGTGCTGTACGCGGTCATCAACCCGACCATCCGGTTCAAGTGAGGCGCACATGAACGCGACTGTCCAGACCGCGGCGCCGGCCGCATCGACCGCGATCCGCACGCCGTGGCGCGAATTCTGGCGCAAGTTTCGCAAGCAGACGGTGGCACTCGTCGCGGGCGGCTTCGTGCTGGCGCTCGTCGTGCTGGCATTCGTCGGCCCACATATCGTGCCGTTCGATCCGGAGAACTACTTCGACTACGACGCGTTGAACGCGGGGCCGTCGGCCGTGCACTGGTTCGGCGTCGATTCGCTCGGCCGCGACATCTTCAGCCGGATCGTCACCGGCACGCGCATCTCGCTCGCGGCCGGTTTCTTCTCGGTCGCGCTCGGCGCGCTGATCGGCACGATCTTCGGGTTGCTCGCCGGTTACTACGAGGGCTGGTGGGATCGCATCACGATGCGCATCGCCGACGTGCTGTTCGCGTTTCCCGGGATCCTGCTCGCGATCGGCGTGGTCGCGATCCTCGGCAACGGGATGGTCAACGTGATCTGCGCGGTCGCGATCTTCAGCATTCCGGCGTTCGCGCGGCTCGTGCGCGGCAACACGCTGATGCTCAAGCACATGACCTACGTCGAGGCCGCGCGCAGCATCGGCGCGTCGGACTGGACGATCATCATGCGACACATCCTGCCGGGCACCGTGTCGTCGGTCGTCGTCTACTTCACGATGCGGATCGGCACGTCGATCATCACGGCCGCGAGCCTGTCGTTCCTCGGGCTCGGCGCGCAGCCGCCGACGCCGGAGTGGGGCGCGATGCTCAACGAGGCGCGTGCGGACATGGTGACGGCGCCGCATATCGCCGTGTTCCCGAGCCTCGCGATCTTCCTGACCGTGCTCGCATTCAACCTGCTCGGCGACGGGCTGCGCGACGCGCTCGATCCGAAGCTGGAGCGCCGCTGATGCTTGCTGCACCGATGTGGACGGCGACGCTGCCGGCCGGGCCGCGCGGCACGATCGCCGACGTGCCGGGCGTGACGGTCGGCCATTGCACGCTCGATGCCGGCAACGTGCAGACCGGCGTGACCGTCGTGAAGCCGCATCCGGGCGACGTGTACCGCAGCAAGGTGCCGGCCGGCGCGGCCGTGATCAACGGCTTCGGCAAGAGCGTCGGGCTCGTGCAGGTCGACGAGCTCGGCACGCTCGATACGCCGATCGCGCTGACCAACACGTTCGCGGTCGGTGCGGTTGCCCAGGCGCAGATACGCGCGGCCGTCGCCGCGAATCCGCAGATCGGCCGCGACTGGCCGACCGTCAACCCGCTCGTGTTCGAGTGCAACGACGGATATCTGAACGACATCCAGGCATTCGCGGTGACGGCCGCGCATTACAACGACGCATGCCGCGCCGCGTCGCGCGACGTCGCACGCGGTGCGGTGGGCGCCGGGCGCGGGATGTCGTGTTTCGACCTGAAGGGCGGGATCGGTTCGGCGTCGCGCGTCGCCGTCGCGGCCGGCAGGCCCTATACGGTCGGCGCGCTCGTGCTCGCGAATTTCGGCCGGCTGCCGATGCTGACGCTCGGCGGCGTGCCGCTCGGGCGCATCGTCGCGCAACGGCGTGAGGGCGGGGCCGCGCATGCGGCGCCGCCCGAGCGGGGCTCGATCATCCTGTTGCTTGCCACCGATGCGCCGCTCGACGCGCGGCAACTGTCGCGGCTCGCGCGTCGCGCGGGCGCGGGGCTGGCCCGCACGGGCTCCGTCTACGGGCATGGCAGCGGCGACATCGCGCTCGCATTCTCGACCGCGTACACGATCGCGCACGACGCGTCGACCATCGCGCTGCCGGCCCTCGCGGCCGATGCGGCGCTCGATCCGCTGTTCATGGCTGCGGCCGAAAGCGTCGAGCACGCGATCGCCGATGCATTGCTGCAGGCCGTGACGGTCGCCGGGCGCGACGGCCACGTGCGGCAATCGCTGCGCGATGCGGTGCCCGATCTCGATCACCTGTTCAACGAAGGCAACGAAGGGCGTCTTACCCAACCATGAAGATCCTGATCTCGACCGACATCGAGGGTGTCGCCGGCGTATTCGCGACCGAGCAGACGCGCGCCGGCAATCCGGAATACGAGCGCGCGCGCCGCTGGATGACCGCGGAGGCGAACGCGGCGATCGAAGGCGCGTTCGCGGGCGGTGCGCAGGCCGTCTGGATCAACGATTCGCATGGCGGCTTTCGCAACCTGCTGCCCGACGGGCTCGATGCGCGCACGCGCGTCGTGCTCGGCAAGCCGCGCACGCTCGGGATGATGGCGGGCCTCGAACAGCGGCCCGACCTCGTGTTCATGATCGGCTATCACGCGAAATCGCAGACGCGCGGCGTGCTCGCACACACGATCAACAACTTCGCGTTCACGCAGGTATGGCTGAACGGCGTCGAGCTCGGCGAAGCCGGACTGTACGGCGCGCTCGCGCGCGAATACGGCGCACACGTCGCACTGGCAACCGGCGACGACGTGTTCGCCGAGGAAACGCAGCCGCTGTTTCCGGACGCGCGTTTCGAGATGGTGAAGACAGCCGGCGGCGCGTCCAGCGGCGACACGCTCACGCCTGCTGCATCGTGTGCGCGCATCGCGACCGCCGCGCGCGAAACGGTCGCGCAGGCGCTGTCGGCAGGCCTGCGCGCCGGCGCCCATCGGCCTGCGCCGGCCGCTTGCACGTTGCGCGTGCAGACGGCCGCGCTTGCCGACCTGTTCTGCGTGCTGCCGTCGCTCGAGCGCGTCGATGCGGTGACGCTGCGCTTCGACGGGCCGTCGGTCGAGCATGTGGTGCGCACGCTGAACAGCCTGTCGGCGATGTCGTTCATGCTGCGGTGATGCGCGCCGCAACGATGCCGCTTGCGTGCGGCGGGTCAGTCGCTGGCGACGGGGTGTGCCGTTGCGGCGAGCAGGAACGCTTCCATCGCCGCGACCAGCGCGAGCGGCGTCTCGTTCATCGGATAGTGGCCCGCGTTGCGCAGCACGTCGACGCTGGCGCGCGGATAGCGCCGCAGGTAGGTGCGCGCCATCAGCGCCGCGTCGAACGCCGGATCGTGCTCGCCGATCAGCACTTTCACCGGATGGACGCCCGCGATCTCGTCGCTGAAATCCGTATCGGCCCACGAGCGAAAGTACGCGCCGAACGCGTGCGGCGACGAACCGGCTGCCGAATACGCGGCTTTCCACTCGACCCAGGCGGCGGGTAGCCGGCCGCCCGTGCTGCGATCGATGATGGTCCTGCGATCGGCAAGGGTGTCGGCGGCGCGCTCGAATAGCGCGCGCCGCTCGGCGTCGAACGGCAGGCCGCCGCACGGCACGGGCGCGATCGGCACCAGCGCGCGCACGCGGTCGGGCGCGACGGCGGCGATCTTCTCGATCGCCATGCCGCCCATCGAATGGCCGACGAGGCTGAAGGTCGGGAAGCCAAGCGCGTCGGCGAGCGCGAGGGCATCGGCGGCGATCTCGTCGATCGTGTAGTCGCCGCGTGCGTCGCGCATGCTGCCGTAGCCGCGGTAGTCCATGAAGACATAGCTGAAGTGCTCGCGCGACAGCCACGCTTCGACGGGTTCGAACGCGCGGGCGTCGCCGAACCAGCCGTGCAGCACGAGAACAGGGTGGGGGCCGTCCCCCACGCGATGAAACGTATTCGGCATGTCCGCTCCGATGAGGTTGCAATCCGGCCGTTCAGGCCGACGGGTCTTGCGGCCGTCAGGTCGCGCAAGCGTGGAGCGGATCGTAGATGGATCGAAGGAGACCCGCCTTCGATATCGGGTCATTGATGATGGAATTCGGGCCGTGAGAAATACGCTGTTAGATCCCTACGAACACATTCCCCGGAGCGTGGTCGTGACCGCCAACGACTATGAGGCGGGCACGACGTTTCCGGAACACGCGCACGGGCGCGGGCAATTCGCGTTCGCGTCGCGCGGCACGATCAGCGTGTCGACGCCGCACGGCCGCTGGCTGGTGCCGCCGCAGCGCGCGTGCTGGGTGCCGGCCGGCGTGCGGCACGAAATGACGATGACCGGGCCGGTCACGATGCTCAACACGTTCGTGTCCGGCGACGCCGCACAGGAGGCAGGCCTGCCCGGGCAGTGCGGCGTGTATGGCGTGTCCGCGCTGCTGCGGCAGTTGATCGACGATGCGATCGACCTGCCGGCCATGTACGACGTCGACGGCCGTGCGGGCAAGCTGATGGCGCTGCTGATCGCGGAAATCGCGACGATGCCGCGCTTGTCGCTGCATGCGCCGCTGCCGGTCGACGCACGGCTCGCGAAGGTGTGCCGGCACCTGTTCGCGTCGCCGTCGATCGCGGCCGATCTCGACCGCGTGGCCGCCGACGCGGGCGTGAGCCGGCGCACGTTCACGCGGCAGTTCCGCGCGCAGACGGGCGTGAGTTTTGCCGCATGGCGCCAGCAGGTGTGCATGCTCGCGGCGATTTCCCGCCTGAGCGACGGGCAGTCGGTGACGCGCGTCGCGCTCGATCTCGGGTATGCGAGCGCGAGCGCGTTCACGTCGGCGTTTCGCCGCATTCTGGGCGACACGCCAAGCCGGTATCTGGAGATTCGGCGCTAGGCGAAAGGAAGCGGCGACCGACATGCGCCAAGTCCGCACGCCGGTTGCAGCCACAAAAAAATACGCGCCTGCCCGATTCGGTCAGACGCGTTTAAAGGCACTCGGTCAGAAAAAAACGCGCACAGCCAGCAGGGCGGTGTCGCGCATTGCTTGCGGAATTATTTCCCTTTTGGATTTAATCCTGCCGGCTCGTTGTGGATACCAAAGAATACGCCGCATAACACGCAAACGACATCCTGTCGGCCCGACGATTCATGTGCTGTCGCAGCATGCGTTTCAATCGAGTGTTTGATGTGGGGGCAGAGGTCCCGACCAATGGACATCGGCAACCGCGGCCCGGCGCGATGCGGCGCAGCATCGAAAGATTGCGACCAAATACGAAAAACGCCGCGTGGCGCGATACCGACAGGGATCGCGCCACGCGGCGGTGCGTCTGCATCCGGAACCGGCCTGTGCCGGCTCGTGCGTCAAACGTCGAAGAACACCGTCTCGTCCGGCCCCTGCATGCGGATGTCGAAGCGGTAGACGATCGGGCGGCCCGGCTGCGCGTCGCGTTTCGCGACGAGCGTCGCGCGGCGCTCGGCCGGCACTGCGTTCAGCACGGGGTCGGCCGCGTTCGCCGCGGCTTCGTCATCGAAGTACACGCGCGTGAACGCATGGCTGAGGATCCCGCGCATCATCACGGTCACGTTGATGTGCGGCGCGTCATCGGCGGCGGTGCGGCCCGGCTTCACCGTCTCGACGACGAAGCGGTGCTGCGCATCGGTGCCCGTGCCGACTCGCGCGAAACCGGTGAAGCCGGATTTCGCGATGTCGTCGCGCGATGCGGGGTAGCGGCCCGCGCTGTCCACCTGCGTGAATTCGAGCACCGCGTCGCCGACGACGTTGCCGTCGCCGTCGAACACCTGGCCGACCAGCAGCACGTGCTCGCCTTCGGCGTGCGTCGCGGCGATCGTCGGCGTGAACAGGCTCTTCAGGTCGTAGTCGTATTGCTGCGGGCACAGGCCGTATGCGAAGTACGGGCCGACCGTCTGCGAAGGGGTTTGCTTCAGCGTCGTCATGGTTCAGCGCTCCATCGGGGTAGCGTCGCGGCCGCGCAGCACGATGTCGAATTCGTAGCCGAGCGCATAGCCTTCTTCGGTGATGTCCATCGAGAAGCGCGAGATCAGGCGATCGCGCGCGGCCTCGGGCGTGCCCTGGAAGATCGGGTCGTACGCGAGCAGCGGGTCGCCGGGGAAGTACATCTGCGTGACGAGACGCGAGCCGAAGTAATCGCCGAACAGCGAGAAGTGGATGTGATTCGGGCGCCACGCGTTCGGATGGTTGCCCCACGGATACGCGCCGGGCTTGATCGTCAGGAAGCGGTAGCGGCCTTCGTCGTCGGTCAGGCAGCGGCCCGCGCCGAGGAAGTTCGGGTCGAGCGGCGCGTCGTGCTGGTCGACCTTGTGCACATAGCGGCCGGCTGCGTTCGCCTGCCACACCTCGACGAGCGTGTTGCGCACGGGCTTGCCGCCTTCGTCGAGCACGCGGCCCGTGACGACCATGCGCTCGCCGAGCGGCTCGCCGTTCTTCACGGCGTTCTTCGTCAGGTCGTGGTCGAGTGCGCCGAGATCTTCAGCGCCATAGACGGGCGCGTACTGGTCGCGCAGCTTGTCCTTCAGCGGGATCAGCGGGCGGGTCGGGCCGCGCTTCACCGACGAGCGGTATTCGGGGTGGACATAGGCCGGATGCGACGGCCAGTCGCGCGGCGTGAGGATCGTGGGGGAATCCATCGGGCGTCTCCTGATAGGTATTTCGCGAAGTGGATGGCAGGACTTTAGCCAATCCGGGAAGTTATGCAAAATGACCTTTTTTCGCGAGAAGCATAACCGTTCGTTATGTTCGATGCGCCAATGAAAAATCCGCCGGACAGGATGCCTGTCCGGCGGATGAAAGCGATCGGGCTTCGCGTCGTCGGTGACGACCCCGTGCACGGCCCTCCAGCCAGCCCGTCGCTATTTTTTGTCTTTTGTTCTTGTTGTTATCCGGCCTCCCCGAGCTTGCCCGTCGTCATTTGCAGCCGGGATCGAATACGATCCCGTCGAATTCGAGCGACAGCGTGCCGCTGCGCAGCAGTGCGGCCGGCGTCGCGGCCAGATCGGCGCCGAGCACATCGCTCACGTATTGCGCGCAGAATCCGCGCCGCGCCCGCAGGTTGAAGCGGTTGCCCAGCAATGCGTCGATTCGCCGTTCGGCCGTCGCGTGCAACCGGCGCTGCTCGTCGGCGGTCGATGCCGCGACGCGGCGCGCCAGCGCGATGCGTCCGCCGTCGGCATGGGCGACGAAGCGCGACAGCGGCGTGAGTTTCGTCCACGCAAACGCGGGCTCGGCGATCACGGGTTCGTCGCCCGACGTATCGACGACGATGCCGAAGCGATTGGCCCACGCACCCGTCGTGCCTGCCGCGTCGCGCGGCGAGCCGGCCGGCACGCGGATGAACACGAGATCGCCGACATGCGCGCCGGCGGCCAGCGTGCGGACGGTGGCGAGCGGCATCGTGCGATCCGTGTCGCGTGCATCGCGCGGTGCGGTGTGCTGCGGTTCGTAAGCGGCGGTTTCGGTTCGGGTGGCCATTTCGGCTCCGTCGTTGAGTGACAGGACGGAGCGGATTATGCAGACAAGTATCCAAAAGTGTTCATCTTCATGTGGAGGTAGCCTAATATCCGACCTTGAGCATCGTTTTTTGATACCAAAATGACCGAAACCGCCCAACTCATCGAAACGCTGAAGCGCCAGTTGAAGGCGCAGGGAATGACCTATCGCGACGTCGCGCGTGCGCTCGACGTTTCCGAGACGAGCGTGAAGCGGCTGTTCGCGAGCGGCCGCTTTACGCTGGAGCGCGTCGCCGAGATCGCGCAGTTGCTCGGCTATACGCTGGCCGAGCTCGTGCAGGAGGCATCGGCGTCGGCGCCGAGGCTGCACGTGCTGACCGAGCAGCAGGAGGCGCTGCTCGTGTCGGACGAGAAGCTGCTGCTCGTCGCCGTCTGCGCGATCAACTACTGGACCGTGCAGGACATCGTGTCGGCCTATCGCTTGACGAAGGCCGAGTGCGTGAAATACCTGCTGATGCTCGACCGGATGAACGTCGTCGCGCTGCTGCCGGGCGACCGGATTCGCGTGCGCGTCGCGCGCGATTTCGACTGGCTGCCGGGCGGGCCGATCCGCCGTTATTTCCATGCGCACGCGCTCGGCGATTTCCTCGACAGCCGTTTCGACGGCGCGGGCGAGACGATGACATTCTCGCAAGGGATGCTGACGGAGGCGGCCGCCGCGGAACTCGAACTGGAGTTGCGCCGGCTGCGCAGCAAGGCGGCCGCGCTGCATGCGGAATCGTCGTCCGCGCCGCTCGGGCAGAAGCATGGGACGGGTTTGCTGATCGCGAAGCGGGTCTGGGAGCCGACCGGTTTCCACGCGCTGCGGCGTGGCGCGTGACGTGTCACCGAATGCTTGGGCTTATCCGGAAAGTTATGCAAAATGGCATTTCATCGTCATTCGCATAACCGCCCGTTATGAATAACCGTATCGCCGACGGCCGAGTCAAGTTCCGGCATCTGCAGTGTTTTCTCGCCGTCGCGCAGTTGGGCGGCGTGCAGAAGGCGGCCGAAAGCCTGTCGATCACGCAGCCGGCCGTGTCGAAGACGATTGCCGAACTGGAGGCGATCCTCGGCGTGAAGCTGTTCGAGCGCGGCCGGCAGGGCGCGCAGCCGACCCGCGAAGCGCAGTTGTTCATGCCGCACGCGAACGCGTGCGTGCTGGCGCTGCGGCAGGGCGTCGGGCTGCTCGCGCGAGAGGGCGGGGCCGCCGCCGCGACGCTGGAAATCGGCATGCTGCCGACCGTCGCGGCATCGCTCGCGCCCGCGTTGATGAAGGCGCTGGCCGAGCGCTGGCCGCGCATCGTCGTGCGGATCGCGACGGCCGCGAACGCCGATCTGCTCGAGCGCCTGAAATCCGGTGCGATCGAATGCGCAATCGGGCGACTGTCGGAACCGGAGCGGATGATCGGGCTCGCGTTCGAGCAGTTGTACAACGAGCCGCTCGTCGCGGTCGTGCGCGCCGGGCACCCGCTGCTGTCGAGCGCGGCGCCGGCCGCCGAGCTCGCGCGCTATCCGGTCGTGCTGCCGCCGTTCGGCACGCTGATCCGGCAGTCTGCCGAGCAACTGCTCGGCGCATGCGGCGCGCCGCCGCTGGATTCGTTCATCGAGGTGCTGTCGGTATCGGTCGCGCGCGCGCTGGCGCTCGAGAACGACGCGGTGTGGTTCGTGCCGCTCTATGCGGCCGAATACGATCTGTCGGCCGGTGCGCTGGCGCGCCTGCCGCTGCCGTCCGCGGGTACCGACGAGCCGGTCGGGCTCATTCTGCGCACCGATGCGCAGCCGTCGCCGGTCGCACGGACGCTGATCGATGCCGTGCGCGACATCGCGCGGTCGCGGTTCGGCGACAAGCGCCCGCACCGGACGCCGCGCGCCGCGCGCAAGCCGGGTCGAGGCGATCGCTGATCCTTCGGGCCGCGCGGCAATCCCGGCTCAATCCCTTTCCCCGCTTCCGGATCGGCCATCCGGCCAGTAGCCGCCCTCGTGGTGCTTGGCATATCGTATCGTTTTTGGTACGCTTGGTGACAAGACGATGGCGAGACAGCAGATTCAGGTCACGCTCGGCGTGCGGTTCTTTCGCACGGTCCGAGGCAACGAGCCGGTGCGCGAATGGCTCAAGGCACTCGGGCAGGTGGAGCGAAGGGCGATCGGCGAAGAGATCAAGACCGTTCAATTGGGCTGGCCGCTCGGCATGCCGCTGGTCCGGAAGATGTCGAAGGATCTATGGGAGATCCGCGTGATGCTGCCGGGGCGGAGCGCCCGAGTGCTGTTCACGGTCGTCGGCGACACGATGGTCCTGCTGCACGGCTTCTTCAAGCAGTCGCGGGCCACGCCGTCGGACGATCTCGACGTCACCGTCGCGCGCCTGAAGGCGCTGACGCACGCCATTTGAATTCCCGGTTGCGCCGGAACGCACCGTCTCCGACGGTCGGGCAGCCGCAACGCCATGCACTGGAGTACGACATGACGACCACGAACAACCCGCATATCGGCAGCGACTTCGATACCTTCCTCGAAGAGGACGGCAATCTCGAAGCGGCCACCGCCACCGCGATCAAGCGCGTGATCGCGTGGCAGATCGGGCAGGAAATGAAGGCGCAGCACATCACGAAAACCGCGATGGCCGCGCGGATGAAAACCAGCCGTGCCGCGCTCAACCGGCTGCTCGACGAAACCGACACGAGCCTCACGCTGGCGACGCTCGCGAGCGCGGCCGCCGCACTCGGCAAACGGCTCAGCTTCGAGCTGGTGCCGGCCTGACCGGCGTGACGAAACGGCGCGCGGTCGGTTGGCGGCGGCCGTCCGCGTGACGCGCGCGGAGAATTGGCCGGTGATTCGGCCTGCGATTCACCGGTGCGTCGCCGCATGCGGGCGGGCTTCAGGCCATGCGTATTCGCCGGGTCGCATGCGCCGGGTCATTTGCGCGGCCCGGTCATCTGCAGATAAAGCAGCGCACCGCCTGCGAGCAGGAGCGGGCACAGGAGATACCAGCCCGTCGTCAGGAACAGCCCGGCAACTGCCACCAGCGAAATCCATGCGCAGCGGTAAGCGATGCCGCCGCGCGGCAGCAACTTCAGCGCGGCGGCCGCGCCGAGCCCATACACCATCACGAAACACCCGGACGTCACGAGCACGAGCGGTTTCGGTCCGACGTCCGAGATCGTCGTCGCGGCCAGCGCGACGGCCGCGAGCACGGCGATCACGCCGAGGCTGCGGCGCGGGACGCCGCCGATCTGGCTGCCTTGCGCGAGCCACGCAGGCAATGCGCCGTCGCGCCCGAGCGCCGCGCCGAGCTTGGCCGCGCCCGCGAAATACGCGTTCATCGTGCCGAGCGTGAGCAGCAGCGCGGCCGCGGCTGCGAGCACCTGCGCGTGGCCGCCGATGCCGCCCGCGATCAGTTCGGCGAGCGGCGCGCCCGATGTGCCGGCAGACGGCCCGAGCACCATCACGCTCGCGGCTGCGACCGACAGATACAGGAATCCGACGACCACGACCGCGATGCCGGCCGAGCGCGGCATGTCGTGCGCGGGGCGGCGAAATTCGGCCGCGAGATGCGTGATCGCTTCCCAACCGGCGAAGCTCCACACGAGCAGCGCGGCAGCCTGGCCGACCGCGAGCCAGCCGTGCGGCGCGAACGGCTGCAGGTTCGCGGTGCGCGCATGCGGTGCGGACGCCAGCACCGCGGCGAGCAGCAGCGTGACGAGCAGCGCCGACAGCACGAGCTGCATGCGGCCCGATACGGTGACGCCGAATGCATTCGCGGCCGACACGGTCGCGATCAGTGCGGCAGCCGTGACGATGACCGTCGTGTGCCCGCCGCCCGTGACGGCAGCGACGTACGCGCCGCCGAACATCGCGGCGGCCGGCGCGCCGGCCGGCACCGCAAAGTAGAAGCACCAGCCGACGATCGCCGCCGCCTTCGGCCCGAATGCGCGCCGTGCGTAGGTCGACACGCCGCCCGCATCGGGATAGCGCGCGCCGAGTGCGGCGAAGGTGGCTGCGAGCGGCCCGGATAGCACGACGAGTGCGGCCCACGCGAGCAGCGACGCCGGGCCGGCGACCTCGGCGGCCAGCGCAGGCAACGCGATCACGCCGGTGCCGAGCACCGCGCCGATATACAGCGCGGCACCCTGGAAAATGGTCAGCGAGCCCGCGTGATGAGCGGCGGGCGAGTCGGCATGCGCAGGCATGAGCGGCAGTCTCCGGAAGTCTTGTTGTGTGTGGGCGCGGGAGCCCGCGCGGTCAATCGCTCGATGCTACCCGAACGATGGCGGTCGCGCGGCCCGGCGATCAGTAGTCTGTGCCGCGCTGCCTGTCAGCCGATGTCAGCAGTAGCGCGCGAGCCGCAGGCGCGCATCCTCGCGTGCGGCGGGCGGCAATTCGGGCGCGTAGTGGAACGTACCCGACACGAGCGATGCGACGGGCACGCCGTCGCGGAACAGCACGCGATTTCCGGCCAGCGCCGGCACCTTGTCGCCGGGCAGCAGCGTGCCGGCGAGATTCAACGGGTCGGCGCCCGTCACGCATACGTATTGCCCGTCGCCGGGTTGCCGCCGCAGTTCGCGCAGGATCGGAATCGCCTCGGGCAGCGCGAACTGCTCGCCCGCTAGCCCGGCGACGAAACGTCCGCCGCGAATCTCGCCGCGCGCTTCGAGGCGCTGCAGCACGCGCACGAGTTCGCGCCAGCTCGGCAGCCAGTCGGCCTCGCGTTCGAGCAGCCGCCAGAACACGACGCCGTAGCGGCGCAGCAACGTCCACGCGATGTGCTCGAGCGCGTCGGGATCGGTCGCGGCCGGGCCGCGTTTCGGCGCCGGCGCATCGTCCGGCGGCGCCTGACGCTGCACGAGCGCCCAGCGGCCCGCGTCGTCCATCCCGCCGATCAGCGCGCCGCCGCGCCGCGTGCGCGGCGCATAGGTCGCGCTGCGCTTGACGGCCGGCTTCAGCAGCGCGCGCAGGCCCGCGTAGCTGTCCGCATTCACGAGGCCGGCTGACACAAGCTCGCCGAGTGCCTGTTCGAGTTCGACGGGCAGCATGTGCAGGTCGTCGAGCAGCGCATCGAAGAACATCGCGCCATGCGCGGCGAGCGCGTCGCGTACCTGCGTGGCTCGCGCGGACAGCGCCGGTTGCGCATCGGGGTCACGCAGCACCTGCCATGCGGCGAGGTGGCGGCGCGGCAGCAGCACGATCGGCGTCGTCTTCACGGGCGTGCCGGCCGCGCGCGCCGGCGCGCCGATGCGCGTCCATACGAGCTTGCCCGAGCGGCACAGCTCGTCGAGGCCGCCCGCCATGTAGTCGGTGAGCCGCGCGGGCAGCAGTGCGTCTTCCCACGCGCTCGCCGCGGCTTCGTAGCCTTCGAGTTGTTCGACCACGGACGCGAGTGCGTCACGGCCGGTGCCGCGCGTGTCCGGCGTCAGATGTTGCCAATGGAACAGGAAGCGCATGAAGTCGGCGCGCTCGACCGGTTCGATCTCGCGGCGCAGCCGCTTCACCGTATAGCGATGAATGCGCGCGAGCAGGTGGCGTTCGCACCATTCGTCCGTCGTCGCACCCGGCGTGAACCGGCCGCGCATGACATAGCCTTCGCGCTCCAGCGCCGCGAGTGCTGTCGCGATCGATGGCGGCGGCAGTCCGAGCGGTGTCGCGATCGCGTCGAGCGCAAGCGGCCCGAAGCCGGTGAGCCGCGCGCGGATCACGTCGACGAGTGCGGCATCGGCTTCCCACGGTTGCGCGCAGGCGGCCGGCACCTTGAGCGCCGGTGTCACGCGTGCGTCGGGATGCAGTGCGCGCAGGCATACGAGCCGTTCGACCGGCACCCACAGCGCGGCGCCGCCCGGCGCGACGAGTTGGGTTGCGCGGCGGCGTTCCGCGAGTTCCGCGAGCCGGTCGGGCCAGCCTTCGTGGGCCTGTGCTTCGCTGTCGGCGACGCATGCGAGCGTGAGCAGCGCATCGTGCATTTCGTCGGCGTCGCGCACGAGCGGCCATGCTTCGTCGCGCACCGCGTCGATCGCATCGGCGTCGAGCGCGCCGAGATCGTCGGCCGATTCCGGATCGCTCCAGCGGCGCGACTGCACGGCCTGCGTGCGGCGTTCCTCGAGCGGCGCATCGTCGAGGAACGCGTAGGGTTTCGCGTTCAGGATCTCGGCCGCGAGCGGCGACGGCGCGGGCAGGTCGCGCGCGACGAGTTCGATCGCGCCGCTTTCGATCCGGCGCAGCAGCGCGAGCCAGCCGTCGGTGTCCATCGCGTCGTGCAGGCAATCGTCGAGCGTCTGGTCGACGAGCGGGTGATGCGGAATCTCGCGTTCGCCGACGATGTTCTCGAGGCACGCGACCTGATCCGGGAACACGGTCGCGAGCAGATCCTCGCTCTTCATCCGCTGCAGTTGCGGCGCGGTGCGCCGGCCGCCCGTGAAACGCGGCAGCGCGAGCGCGGTCGTCGCGTTCCAGCGCCAGCGCACGCCGAACATCGGCGCGTCGAGCAGCGCCTGGACCAGCACGTGCTCGGCGCTGGCCGAACGCAGGTAGCGCCACACTTCGTCGAGAGCGAAGCTGTGCGCGAGCGACAGCGACAGGATGATTGCGTCGTCGGTCGCGGCGGCCTGCAGCTCGAAGTTGAAACTGCGGCAGAAGCGCTTGCGCAGCGCGAGCCCCCACGCGCGGTTGATGCGGCTGCCGAACGGCGAATGGATCACGAGCTGCGTGCCGCCCGATTCGTCGAAGAAACGCTCCATCACGAGCGTGTCCTGCGTCGGCAGCGCGCCGAGCGCGGCGCGCGTGCGGGCAAGGTAGTCGGCGATCTGGTGCGCGGCGTCGGGCGACAGGTGGAGATCGTCGACGAGCCAGCGCAGTGCCGGCGCGAGGCGGCTTTCGGCAGGGGCGATTGCGCTGCCTGTTTCGGTTTCCGCCGTGGCTTTCGCCTTGCTCGCGGCGTTACTTCTTGCGCGCTTGCGTCCGCCGATGTCCGCTTGCCGGTCGCCGTCGGCGAACAGCCCGTCGAGCCGTGCGCGCAGCCGGCCGACCGCCGCCGACAGCTCGTCGCTGCGCCCCGGCGCCTCGCCGAGCCAGAACGGAATGTTCGGCGACTGGCCCTGCGCGTCCTCGACACGCACGCGACCGGTTTCCACGCGAATGATCCGGTACGACTGGTTGCCCAGCTGGAACACGTCGCCGGCCAGGCTCTCGATCGCGAAATCCTCGTTGACGGTGCCGACCTGGATACCCTGCGGTTCGAGCAGTACGGCGTAGTCGGCCATGTCGGGGATCGTGCCGCCCGATGTGGTCGCGGTCATCATCGCGTTGCGGCGGCCGCGCACCGTGCCGCCGACCACGTCGCGATGCAGGTACGCGCCGCGCACGCCGCGACGGCTCCTGAAGCCTTCGGCGAGCATCGTCATCACTTCGTCGAAACGCTCGCGCGTCAGCCGCGCGTACGGCGCCGCGCGCGTGAAGCTCGCATACAGCGCGTCCTCCTGCCATTCCGTGCACGCGACTTCGGCGACGATCTGCTGCGCGAGCACGTCGAGCGGCGCTTCCGGAATCCGCAGCGTGTCGAGTTCGCCGCGTTGCACGCAATCGAGCAGCGCCGCGCATTCGACGAGTTCGTCGCGCGACAACGGGAACAGCCGGCCCTTCGGCACGCCGCCGACGTGGTGCCCCGAGCGGCCGACGCGCTGCAGGAACGGCGCGATGCCGCGCGGCGAGCCGACCTGGCAGACGAGATCGACGTCGCCGATGTCGATGCCGAGTTCGAGCGATGCAGTGGCGACGAGCAGCTTCAGTTCGCCGCGCTTCAGGCGCTGCTCGGCATCGAAGCGGTGCTCCTTCGCGAGACTGCCGTGATGCGCGGCGATCGCTTCCTTGCCGAGCCGGTCGGCGAGATGGCGCGCCATGCGCTCGGCGGTGCGCCGCGTATTGACGAACACCAGCGTCGTGCGATGCGCGGCCGCGAGCCCCGCGATGCGGTCGTATATCTGTTCCCACACGTCGGTCGCCATTACGGGTTCGAGCGGCACGTTCGGCAGTTCGAGCGCGAGGTCGCGCTCGCGCGTGTGGCCCGTGTCGACGATCGTGCAATCGCGCGGCGCATCGGCCGGGCCGCCGACCAGGAAGCGCGCGACCGCGTCGATCGGCTTTTGCGTCGCCGACAGCCCGATGCGCGGCAGCGCATGGCCGGCCAGCGCGTCGAGACGTTCGAGCGACAGCGCGAGATGGCTGCCGCGCTTGGACGATGCGAGCGCATGGATTTCGTCGACGATGACCGAGCGCACGTTCGACAGCATCTGCCGCCCCGATGTGGACGACAGCAGTACGTACAGCGACTCGGGCGTCGTGACGAGGATGTGCGGCGCGCGCTTGCGCAGCGCGGCGCGCTCGGCCTGCGTCGTGTCGCCGGTGCGCACGGCGGTGCGGATCGCCGGCACCGGCAGGCCGAGTTGCGCGAGCGATTCGGCGATGCCGGCGAGCGGCGCGTCGAGGTTCACGTGGATGTCGTTCGACAGCGCCTTCAGCGGCGACACGTAGACGACGAGCGTCGCATCGGGAAGCGCGCCGTCGTGCGACAACGCATCGCGCACCAGGTCGTCGAGCGCGCACAGGAACGCGGTGAGCGTCTTGCCGGAGCCGGTCGGCGCGGCGACGAGCGTCGAGCGGCCGGCCTTGATGTGCGGCCACGCGAGCGCCTGTGCGCCGGTCGGCGCGGCGAACGTGCGCCGGAACCACGCGGCGACGGCCGGGTGGAACACGTCGAGTGCACTGGCGGCAGGGCGGGTGGCAGTGACGTCCATCGAAGCGTTGAAATAGGGTGCGAGCGTGCGGACGGATCGCGCGCGAATCGAATCGTCAGTGTGCCAGACGTCGCGCGTGCGTGCCGGGCGCCGCGTGCCGTTCGGGCACGCGCGTCGACGATTCAGATCGAGATGAGGGCCCGCACCGCACTTTCAATGGACGTAAAGTTGCGTGCGCGCCGGCACGCCGATATCGCGCCGAAGCAACACTACACGCGACTACACGCGATGCAGCCAGCCGAGCCAGTGTTCGAGCAGCGGCGCGCGTGTCCACAGCGATTGCGCGAGCCACAACGTGCCGCCCCATGCGGCGGCCACCACGATCAGGTCGCAATGTCCGCTGTTCCACAGGTTGAGCGAATGGCGCCGCCAGATCCACGGCACGCCGAGCGGGTTCGGCCAGTCGGCGAGCAGGTGCATCACGCCGCCGCACGCGAAGCCGAACAGCGGCGCGGCCCACAGCGGATGCGGATGATGGGTGAGCCCGTGCCACCCGAGCGCGAGCAGCGCGACCCAGCCGATGCCCCAGTGCGTGACGGTACGGTGCGTGATCCACAGCCGCCGCTTGCGGGTCCACCATGCGACTTCGAGCCAGTCGGGCGCGGTGCCGCCCGCGACGCCCATAACGAACGCGGCGAGCATGCCCGTGTGCCACGGGCCCGTTGTGCCGGTCTGTGCGACGAGGACGGCGGCGGCGACGCCGGCCGCGAAGCCGGACGCATGATGCGCATTGTGTGATGCCATAGGGAATGAGACGAAGAAACGTGAAGCGGCGCGTGAGCGAAAGAAAATGATGCGGCGAAAGCGGGGCGCTATCTTCTCAGATCGGGCTGGGCAACGGGCGGCTCGTCCGCAGATTTTTTTGTGTGCATGTGTTGCATGCAGCGCAGTTCGCAACTTTCCGTTTTGTGCGTTGCGTGATGACGCGTACCGCATGCAAATTCGACCGACTCGCATGCACGCCGCGGCGCTGCTGCGTGACCGGGCGTACACAATCGACGGGCTTTTGTGGCGCGCCGCGTGTTCGCCCCCTTTTGTCCCCCTATACTACGAAACCGGCATATGGCCGTCGGCGCGCCAGCGGCTATAAACGGATCAGGTGCTTTTCCTGCCTGAAGGAGATCCACATGGGGGACATGCAATGACTATGCTGAATCGCTTCAAATCATCCGCTGTCGTGCTCGCGACGGCGGCCGGCATCGGTTTCCTGCCGAACGCGCCCGCCTATGCGAAAGGGCCGCAGCCGGCGGTCCTGACGAGCTCCGCGGTCGCGGTGGCTGACAAGTACAGCGCGGATGCCGCGGAGCGGATCTTCAAGGAAGGCGGCAACGCGATCGACGCGGCCGTTGCGATCGCATTCACGCTCGCCGTCACGTATCCCGAAGCCGGCAACATCGGCGGCGGCGGCTTCATGACGATCTACAAGGACGGCAAGCCGTACTTCATCGACTATCGCGAGCGCGCGCCGCTCGCCGCGACGAAGGACATGTACCTCGACAAGGAGGGCAATGTCGTCAAGGGCATGAGCCTGTACGGCCCGCGCGCGGTCGGCGTGCCGGGCACGGTCGCGGGCATGTGGGAAGCGCAGAAGCGCTTCGGCAAGCTGAAGTGGAAGCAGGTGCTCGCACCGGCGATCCACTATGCGCGCGACGGCTTCGTCGTCGACGAGCAGCTCGCGCAGCGCGGCGTCGACGCGTCGAAGGAATTCGGCGGCAAGACAAACTTCGACAAGTACTTCTCCGGGCTGAAAGCCGGCGCGAACTTCAAGCAGCCCGACCTCGCCGACGTGCTTACGCGAATCTCGAACGATGGCGCGGAGGGGTTCTACAAGGGCAAGACGGCCGAGCTGATCGCGGCTTCGATGAAGACCGGCGACGGCAACGGGCTGATCACCACCGAGGATCTCGCGCAATACCGCGCGGTGTGGCGCCAGCCGGTGCAGGCAAAGTGGAACGGCTATGACGTGATCACCGCGCCGCCCCCGAGCTCGGGCGGCATCGGCCTCGTGCAGCTGCTGAAGATGAAGGCCGATCGCAAGCAGGATTTCGAGGGCGTGAAGCTCAACTCGCCGCAGTACATCCACCTCGTCGCGGAAATCGAGAAGCGCGTGTTCGCCGATCGCGCGCAGTATCTCGGCGACCCCGACTTCTACAAGGTGCCGATCGCGCAACTGACCGACGACGCGTACATCGCGAAGCGCGCGGGCGAGGTCAACCCGAAGGAGCCGTCGGACACGAAGAGCGTGCAGCCGGGCCTCGGCACGACGATGCCGGAGAAGGCCGAAACGACGCACTTCTCGGTCGTCGACAAGTGGGGCAACGCGGTGTCGAACACGTACACGATCAACGGCTATTTCGGCTCGGGCGTGATCGCCGACGGCACGGGCATCGTGCTGAACGACGAGATGGACGACTTCTCCGCGAAGCCGGGCGTCGCGAACATGTTCGGCGTGGTCGGCAGCGACGCGAACGCGATCGAACCGAAGAAGCGCCCGCTGTCGTCGATGTCGCCGACGATCATGACCAGGAACGGCAAGGTGTCGCTCGTGATCGGCACGCCGGGCGGCTCGCGCATCTTCACGTCGATCTTCCAGGTGATCAACAACATCTACGACTTCAGGATGCCGTTGAAGGAAGCCGTCGGCGCGATGCGCTTCCATCACCAGCTGCTGCCGCCGAACACGATCTTCTGGGAGCCGTACCACCCGATCGAAGGCGAACTCGCGAAGCAGATCGAGGCGCGTGGCTACACGCTGAAGGGGCAGGACTTCAGCGGCGACATCCAGGTGATCAAGATCGACGGCAAGACGCCGGAAGCGATGGCCGACCCGCGCGGGCGGGGGGTGACGCGGATCATCCATTGACGGGGCGCATGCGGCCGCGAATGGCGGCCGCTTGTGCATCGACGAACGCCGGGCCGATGCCCGGCGTTTTCTTATGCTTGGCTGGTTCGGTGTCGCGTGCGTGCTCATCGATCTCGGCGCGCAGAATGCCGCGCGCCAGATTCAGTGACGGCCGTTCATGTTGACGAGCGCAGCGTCTGGCCATGACGGCGGGCTTCATGGGGGCGTCGGTTTCCGTGAACATCGATACAAAACCGCGGGCGGGGATGTCTCGTGCCAACCATGGTTGATCGAATGCTGTCGGGGAAGGCCAACGTATCGGCGAAGGTGAAGAGCGTATGGGAGCGCCGGACAGGCGTCTTTCATCAATTTGACGCGCGATGCTGGGATAATGGCCGGGTTAGGCTGCGTCAATGATGGAAGGAGGCCCCATGGGCGACAACGATACCCGCACCGAGACCGACAACCTCACCGATATGGAATCGATGGAGACGCGTCGGCGCCGCTTCGAGGAAGACCTCGTCGATGCTTACGACGAAGAGCTCGAGATGGAACTCGATGACCGCCGCTTCGACAACGGCGAGGACCTGCTGTTCTCGCTGGAGCGTCGCGAGGCGCGCAAGGAGTATTTCCGCGAGCTGTTCCGGCTGCAGGGCGAACTCGTGAAGCTGCAGGACTGGGTCATGACCACCGGGCACCGGCTCATCGTCATTTTCGAAGGGCGCGACGCGGCGGGCAAGGGCGGCGTGATCAAGCGCATCACGCAGCGGCTGAACCCGCGTGTCTGCCGGGTCGCTGCGCTGCCCGCGCCGAACAACCGCGAGCGTACGCAATGGTACTTCCAGCGCTACGTCGCGCATCTGCCGGCCGGCGGCGAGATCGTGCTGTTCGACCGCAGCTGGTACAACCGTGCGGGCGTCGAACGCGTGATGAATTTCTGTACCGACGACGAGTACGAGGAGTTTTTCCGTTCGGTGCCCGAGTTCGAGAAGATGCTCGTGCGCAGCGGGATCCAGATCGTCAAGTACTGGTTCTCGATCACGGATCACGAGCAGGAGGTGCGCTTCCAGGCCCGGATCCAGGATCCGCTGAAGCAGTGGAAGCTGAGCCCGATGGACCTCGAAAGCCGCCGCCGCTGGGAGGCCTATACGGCCGCGAAGGAAGAGATGCTGCAGCGCACGCATATTCCCGAGGCGCCGTGGTGGGTCGTGCAGGCCGTCGACAAGAAGCGTGCGCGGCTGAACTGCATCCACCACCTGCTGGGCCAGGTGCCGTATCACGACGTGCCGCGCCCGGCGATCGATCTGCCGCAGCGCGAGCATCACGAGGATTACATCCGCCGGCCGGTGCCGGACAACATGATCGTGCCGGATATTTACTGAGCGGCCGGGCGGGTTTGGGCGGCAACGAGGGGAGAGCCGCGCAAGGCGGCGCGCGTTACTCCCGGATCAGGAAGGCGGCCCGGTCGCGCCCGGCAATCCATGCGGGTGCGCGGCCGCGCCCGCTCCACGTTGCGCCCGACACGGGGTCGCGATACTTCACGCCGACGGTGAACAGCTTCGCACGGTCGCTATAACCGTGACCGAAGATTTCACGTGCGGTCAGCGCGTAGCTCGTGACGAGTTCGCGCACCTGCTCCAGCACCACATTGCGTTCGCGGCACCGTGCCGCCTTGATGCGCTGATCGAGTTCTGCAAGCTGGGCTTGCAGTTTTTGGATTTGCTGCATGCGTCCGTTATCCCGTGGCTGATTTGATTATTGGCGACGCGTGATGAACTGCATGGCAGCACGCCCGGCCATGGCGTGCTGCCTTGGCGCGGAGGCGCACCTCACGCTGCGTGCTCCGGCCTGCCGGCAAGGCATTTGTGGAGCGTGTCGCCGGGAACCCGGTGAGATTAAGATTCGGCGCGCCGTTTTTCTATCGGACGTATCTGAATTTTCGGCTGAATTTGCATGAGGCCGTGATGGCGAGGCGGGGGGAGCCACGTCAGTTCGTTACAGCTCCGGAAACCCCGACCGCCCCTGCGTCAGATCGAACAGCTCGGTTCTCGCATCGGCCTCGGCGATCTCCGGCAGCTTGATCACGAGCTTCACCGTCATCCCGTACGCGCTGTCCACCAACTCATACCCGGCCTGTTCGATCCAGCGGCGCACGCGCGCCTCCTCGGGGTAGCCGATCTCGATCGCGAGCCGCGTCTGGCGGATGCGCTCGACGCGCTCGGCATCGAGCAGCGCCGACGCGATCGCATCCGTGTACGCGCGCACCAGCCCGCCCGCGCCAAGCTTCACGCCGCCGTAGTAGCGCACGACCGCGCCGAGCACGCCGTCGAGATCGTGATGGCGAAGCACTTCGAGGATCGGCCGGCCCGCGGTGCCCGACGGCTCGCCGTCATCCGACATGCCCGACTGGCCACCCGCCAGCAATGCCCAGCAAACGTGGGTGGCCGTCGGATGCTCGTCGCGCAGGCGCTGCAGCACCTGCATCGCGGCGTCGCGGTCGTCGACGGGGATCGCGTGCGCGATGAAGCGGCTCTTGCGGATCTCGAGTTCCCGGGTAGTGGCGGTGGCGAGCGTATAACTCATCGAAGGGAGGGCGTGCGATCCTGCATCGGGTTCACGGCAGTCAATTTTGAGGTGCGGCTGAAATGGCGGGCGTCGGCGGACCGTCGAACGGCCGGCGGATACTCGGTGTGTGCTCCGCATTTTATCTCACCGTGCAATTTGCCTTCCGGCCTGTGCCCGGGCCAACCGGTGCGAAGTGCGCGTTGCTGATCATGAACAAAATATTGGGCGAGGCGAAATATCGGCCAATTGACAAATCATTTTAAATGCCCCGGACTCGCTGCCGTCCGATGTTGATTTTTTGTAACGCGTCTGTTACAGTTTCGCCCCACCGGAATGCCGGTGATTAAGTAATGCTGATTGATAATCCGGCTGCTGCGTTGTCCGGCGATTTTCCTTTATTTTCTCGATGGGCATGCCGCGTTGTCTGCGCGTCTCGGCGAAAATAGCGATTGGCCGTGCGACACCCGGTGACGCAGAATGCGAAAAACCCCAAGGAAAACAAGTCTAATCGAGAATAATAATGGCTGATTTGCATTGGACCATGCCGATCGCCAGATGGACGTCGATTTCGACCACGGGGGTGCCGGGCGTCGAAGCCCTCGATCCGATGGTGCGTCGCCGATTGAGCCGATTGTCGCGGCTCGCGCTGCAGGCCGCTTGCGACTGTGCGGACGTGACGGGTGCATTGCGCGTGGTATTTGCGTCACGCCACGGCGAACTGGCGCGCACGACAACCATTCTCGATGCCATTCAGGCCGGCGAGCCCGTTTCTCCGACAGCCTTCAGCCTGTCGGTACTCAACGCGGTCACGGGCATCTTCGGTATCTCCCGCCGCGACCGATCTCCCGCGACGGCAGTCGCCGCCGGGCACGAAACCCTCGGCTATGCGCTGCTCGAGGCATTTTGCCAATACGAAACCTCTTCCGTGTCGCCGGTGCTGCTCGTTCATGCGCATGAGCCGGCCGACACTGTCTACGGCGATGTCGGGGACGATCCGCAAAGCGGGGGAATCGCGATCCTGGTCGACGCGACCGCGCCGGCCGGCTACTTGACCTGCGATGTCGCGATCGACTGCGCAAACGATTCGCCGATGGCGGACGGCGTGGAGGCCGATACGCAGAGCGCGGCGGTCCGGCATTGCCTGGCCGAACGTGTCGTCACGACATGGCGCGGCGGCGACGCGTACTGGCGCTGGAGCTGGCATGATCGCGCGGCTTGATTTCGGCTGGCGGCTCTTCGCGACCGGTGCCAGCCTGGCCTTCTTCGTGCTGTGCGGATCGGTTTTCTCGCTGGTCGCCATCACGGCCGCGGCGCTGTGGCCGCATCGACGCTCGCGTCAGCGAATCGTAACGCTCGTTATCCATTACTTCTTTCGTCTGCTGGTCGCATTGCTGCAACGCATCGGCGTGATGCGCCTGGAGGTGTCCGGCGTATCGCGCCTTGGCGAAGGCGGTCCGGCAATCGTCGTCGCCAATCATCCGACCTGGCTCGACGTGATGGTGCTGTTGTCGTTGACGCCGAAAGCATGCTGCGTGGTCAAGCGCGGGCACTGGGGCAATCCATGCTTCTGGGGTATCGTCCGGGCGGCCGAATACGTGAGCAACGCCGATGCCGTCGAGTTGGTCGAGTCCGGCGCGCGGCAACTGGCGGCCGGTTACACGATGATCATCTTCCCCGAGGGCACGCGCAGCCCCGGCGGCGACCGTCTGCACGCGTTTTCGCGCGGCTTCGCGCACATGGCGCTGCAGTCGCGCGCCCGGATTCTGCCGGTCCTGATCGATTGCGATCCACCGGTATTCACCAAGACGCTGCGCTGGTATCACGTGCCGTCGCGCGCGTTCCGCATGCGGATCGACGTGCTCGATCCGATGGATACGGATGGGTTGACCGGCGGCGTCGTGTCGCCGTCGATCGCAGCCCGTACTATCGCGCACGAAGTGGAAACGCACATTACCCATCACCTGTTTCGGCATGGATACTTTAAAACTGCAAATTAAGCAGCTTCTGATCGAGATGCTCGATCTCAACGACATGACCGTCGACGATATCGGCGATGACGTGCCGCTTTTCTCGACCGACGGAATCGGACTGGATTCGGTCGACGCGCTGGAGGTCGGGATCATGCTGCGCAAGAAGTTTCAACTGTCGATCGCGGCGAACGATGAGCACGCGAAGGCGCATTTTCGTTCGATCAATACGCTGGCCGCATTCATCGCCAGTCAGCAGGCGCATCACGCGCCGCAGGAAGCCGTGTCGGCAAAAGGGGAATGACACGTGACCGACGCAGAAATCCTTGAGCGCATCCGCGCCATCTTTCACGAGAACTTCGCGATCGAACCGGAGCGCGTGACTGCCGATACGCATCTGTTCGACGAACTCGATCTCGACAGCATCGATGCGGTCGATCTCGCCATCAAGCTTCAGGAAATGACGGGCCAGCGCATCAAGCCGGAGGAGTTCAAGTCGGTGCGAACCGTCGGCGACGTGATTGCCGCGGTTCACGCGTTGCTTGCACGAGCCGGATGACACCGGTTGCGCATAGGCGAGTGACCGGCGCTGTCCGGCCGCGTTGGGTCGGAGTTGCGGCGCGAGCAGCGCTTGCGCTCGCGTATCCGCTCGTCATCCTGTTCGCGTGGCAGATGCTGACGCCGCGTTATGTCGGCTGCCTGCTGTTCGTGCTGCTGTGGGTGCAGCGCACGGTCGGGAAAGGGGCGCTCGCGATGGCGCTCAAGCGGCTCTCCGCGCACGACTGGTGCGTGGCAGGCGCCTTGACCGTCCTGTCGCTCGCGATCGCCGTGACGGACAGCGAGCGGCTTCTTCGTTTCTATCCGGCGTGCGTGAGCGCCGGCCTGCTGGTTGCATTCGGCGCGACGCTGCAGCGCGGCCCGACGATGGTCGAGAAATTCGCGCGGCTGCGGTATCCCGAGCCGCGCCGGACGATCGTTCGCTATACGCGGCGCGTCACGCAGATCTGGTGTGCGTTCTTCATCGTGAATGGCGGGTTTTCCATCTATACGGCGCTGTACTGGAGTCGGTCCGCGTGGGCGCTCTACAACGGCGCGATCGTGTACGTGCTGATCGGTGCGTTGCTCGCCGGTGAATGGCTCTGGCGTCGCTTGTTCATAACGGCGCGCTCCGGCGAGGGTGACGTCGCATGATGGCGCTGTTCGACCTTCTGCGCGCCGACGCGGACGTGGCCACGATCGTCTGCCGCGACGGTGACGCATATTTCACGCTGGCTGATTTGCGCGCGCGTACGGAAGCGATCGCGCGAACGATCGAAGCCGCCGGTGCGCGTCGCGTCGCGGTTTGTGTCGACGATCCATACGATTTCGCGTGCGCGTTCTTCGCCGCGATGGCGACGGCGAGCGAAACGGTGATTCCGGCCAGTGCGGCTCCCGGTTACTTGCACGAGCTCGCGCACGCGTACGATCTGCTGCTCGACGCGGCGGCGCTGGCAGAATGCACGCGCGAGTGCGTGGGAGGCATCGAGGCCGCCGGACGTGCGATCGCACCGGACGCGGCGATCACGCTCTACACATCGGGCAGCAGCGGCGCCGCGAAACCGGTGCGCAAGTCGCTGGCGCAGTTCGATGCCGAGGTGCGTACGCTGCAACGCGAATGGGGCGGGCAGGTCGGCGCGGCGGTCGCGCTGTCGAGCGTTCCGCACCATCATATCTACGGACTGCTTTTCAGAATCCTGTGGCCGTTGGCGGTCGGGCGCGCGTTCGACCGCGTGTCGGTGCTCGAACCGCAGCAACTGCAGCAGCGGCTCGCGGCATACGGCGACGCCATTGTCATATCGACTCCGTCGCAGTTGATGCGCTGGCCGGCATTGCCGGGTTTCCCGATGCAGGATCCGGCTCCGCGCCTGTTCTTCTCGTCGGGTGGCCCGTTGCCGGCGGAAACGGCGTCGGTTTATTCGGCGGCCCTCGGTGCCGCGCCATTCGAGATATTCGGCAGCACCGAGACAGGCGGCATTGCGTGGCGCCGTCAGGATCTGACGAACGCGTGGCGGCCGATGGCGGGAATCGACGTGCGGTGCGACGACGACGGTGCGCTGAGCGTGCGCTCCGCGCATCTCGGTCACGACGACTGGCATCGCACCGACGATACCGCGCGCTTCGATCGGCAGGGACGATTCGAATTGACGGGGCGTCGCGATCGCGTGGTGAAGCTCGATGGCAAGCGTGTGTCGCTGCCCGAACTCGAGACGCGGATTCTCCTGCATCCGTACATCGGACAGGCCGCGGCGACGGTTGTCGAAGGCACGTCGCGTGCACACATCGGCGTGGTCGCGGTATTGACCGACACCGGCCGACAGATATTGAAGACCGACGGTCGTGTGGCACTCGCTGCGGCGTTGCGGCACGATCTCGGCGAGTATTTCGATGCGGCCGCGTTGCCTCGCTACTGGCGGTTCCGCCGCACGATGCCGTTCGATGCGCGCGGCAAGCTGCCGGCCTCGGCGCTCGCGGCCGCGTTCGCACCGACGGCGGAGGGTTTTGAACTGCTGGCCGAGTGGAGCGACGCCGGCAGCCTGCATTACGAACTGCGCGTGCCGGCCGCGCTCGCGCATTTCGACGGGCATTTCCCCGGCATGCCGATTCTCCCCGGCGTCGTGCAGATCGACTGGGCCGCCCGGCTTGCCGGCCGCGCGCTCGATACGGCGCTCGCGGTCGGCTCGATCGATCATCTGAAGTTCAAGGCGCCGGTTCCGCCGGGCGCCGTGCTCGCATTGCGCCTCGCGCACGATCCGGCGCGCGGATGCGTGCGCTTTGCGTTCCGGCGCGGCGCGCGCGAATGCACGTCGGGTACGCTCGTTTATCGCGAGGCGATGCAATGACCGGCGTCTGTATCGTCATTCCGATCTACAACCATCGCGACGCGATCGGCGATACGCTCGCGCGGCTTGCCGTGCACGGGCTGCCGATCATCGTGGTCGACGATGGCAGCGATGAGCCGACGCAGCAGACACTGGCCGGGCTCGCCGTGCGGTATGCGGATTGCATGACCTTGCTGCGGCTGCCGGTGAACGGCGGCAAGGGTGCGGCGGTGATGGCCGGATTGCGCGCGGCGCGCGACCGCGGTTACCGGCATGCGATCCAGATCGACGCCGACGGACAGCATGACGCGGCCGATGTGCCGAAGTTCGTCGCGGCCGCGCAAGCGGAACCGGACGCGGTCGTGCTCGGCCGTCCATGTTTCGATGCAAGCGTGCCGAAAGCGCGCCTGTACGGCCGCTATCTGACGCACGTGTGGGTCTGGATCGAGACGCTGTCGCTGGATATTCCCGACGCGATGTGCGGATTCCGCCTCTATCCGGTCGATGCGGTCTGCGCGCTGATCGACGCGGTGCCGATGCCGAAGCGGATGGCGTTCGACAGCGAGGTGCTGGTGCGGCTTCACTGGCGCGGCCTGACGTTCCGGACGATTCCGACGCGTGTCGTTTATCCGGAAGACGGCGTGTCGCATTTCGATGTATTGCGCGACAACATGCGCATCAGCGCGAGCCATACACAACTGGCGCTGGGCATGCTGGCACGCGCACCGTGGTTGATCGCGCGTCGGCTGTGCCGGCGACGCGGCGCGCCGGGCGCGGGCCAGGCGCAGTCGTGGTGGCGCATGCCGGAACGCGGCAGCCGCGTCGGGATGGCGCTGCTGGCGTTGAGCTGCCGCTGGTTCGGCACGCGCATCACGTCGATGTGGCTGTATCCGATCGTGGGCTACTTCGTGCTGACCAACCGCGCCGCGCGCGTCGCTTCGAACGCCTATTTCACGCGCCTGCGCGAGGCGGGCGGCGTGGGCGCGGCACCGCGTCCGGGCTGGCGCACCGCGTACCGGCACATGCTCGCGTTCGCGCAATCGGGCTTCGACAAGTTCGTCGCGTGGTCCGGCCGGCTCGACGAATTCGACGTTCGCTTCGACGACGCGTCGGCGTTCGATGCACTGGCCGCCAGCGGGCGCGGCGCGCTCGTGATCGGTGCGCACCTCGGCAATCTGGAGATGACGCGGGCACTTGCATTGCGCGACGCGCATACGAAAGTGACAGCGGTGGTCTACACGGAGCACGCGCAGCGTTTCAACGAGATATTAGCGAAGACGAGCCGGGATTTCGGCAAGCAACTCGTCCAGGTGACGGATTTCGGGCCGGACACGGCGCTGATGATGCAGTCGCGCATCGACGCGGGCGAACTGCTCGTGATCGTCGGCGATCGCGTGCCGCCGCACGATGCGGGCAAGACGGTCGATGCGAGTTTTCTCGATGCCGCCGCGCCGTTTGCACAGGGGCCGTACATCCTTGCGCACGCGCTCGAATGCCCGGTTTACCTGTTCTTCTGCCTCAAGGAAGGGCGCGGTCACCGGCTCTACTTCGAACCGTTTGCCGAACGCATCGAGTTGCCGCGGAGCGAACGCGCGGCACACGTGGCCGCATGGGCGCAGCGCTATGCCGAACGGCTCGAGCACTACTGCCGCAAGGCTCCCTACCAATGGTTCAATTTCTTCGATTTCTGGGCGCGGCCCGATGGAGATCCGCGTGGCCGAACATAACGTGACCGACGAATTGCACACGACCGACGCGGCGCGGTCCGAAACGGCCCATGCGCCGGTCGTGATCGGCGCACGGCATCTGACCATCGAGGATGTCGTCGCGATCGCCCGCGGCGGCGCGCCGGTGAAGCTGAACGCGGATATCGGCTGGCGCGAGCGCATCGAGCGCGGCGCGGCGCGGCTGCGCGATTACCTCGCCGGCGGCGGGATCCTGTATGGCGTGACCACCGGATACGGCGACGCGTGTGTTGTCGACGTGCCGCCGGCACTCGTCGAGGCGCTGCCGCTGCAGTTGACGCGTTATCACGGATGCGGGATGGGCGACTGGTTCGATGCGCAGCAGACGCTGGCGATCGTCGCCGCGCGGCTCAATTCGCTCGCGTTCGGCTATTCAGGTGTGCGATTCATGCTGCTCGAACGGCTGGCCGACCTCGTGAATCATCGGATCCTGCCGCGGATTCCGTCCGAAGGTTCCGTCGGCGCGAGCGGCGACCTGACGCCGCTGTCCTATGTCGCGGCCGCGCTGGCCGGCGAGCGCACCGTCTTGTTCGACGGCGCCGAGTGCGACGCGCGCGATGTCTGGAGCACGATCGGCCACGCGCCGCTGCAACTGGCGCCGAAGGAGGGCCTCGCGCTGATGAACGGCACGGCGGTGATGACGGGGCTCGCTTGCCTCGCGTTCGCGCGCGCCGACAACCTGACGCGCATCGCCGCACGCCTGACCGCGCTGACGACCATCGCGCTCGACGGCCGCGCCGCGCACTTCGACGCGCGGCTGTTCGAAGCGAAGCCGCATGCCGGGCAGGCGGACGCGGCGGCATGGATACGCGCGGACCTGGCCGGTCGCGACGACACGCCGGGGCACCGTCTGCAGGATCGCTATTCGGTGCGCTGCGCGCCGCATGTGATCGGCGTGACGCGCGATGCGCTGACGTGGGTGCGTCGCGATGTCGAGAACGAGCTGAACAGCGCCAACGACAATCCGTTGATCGATCCTGACGACGGCAGCGTGCTGCACGGGGGAAATTTCTATGGCGGTCACATCGCGTTCGCGATGGACGCGCTGAAAACAGCGGTGGCCAATCTCGCCGACCTGATGGACCGCCAGCTCGCGCTGCTCGTCGACGACAAGTTCAGCAACGGCTTGCCGCGCAACCTGACGGGTGCAACGGGCGATCGCGCGGCCATCAATCACGGCTTCAAGGCGGTGCAGATCTCCGCATCCGCGTGGACGGCGGAAGCGCTGAAGCACACGATGCCGGCGAGCGTGTTCTCGCGCTCCACGGAATCGCACAACCAGGACAAGGTGAGCATGGGCACGATCGCGGCGCGCGATTGCCTGCGCGTGCTCGCGCTGACGGAGCAGGTCGCCGCGGCGCATGTGCTCGCGACCGTGCAGGCCGTGCGCCTGCGCCAGCGGGATGCCGCCGGCACGCACCTGTCGCCCGCGCTGCGCGCGTTCGTCGACGACGTGGGCAGGCGTTCGCCGCTGGTGGTTGAGGATCGGCCGCTGGAAGCCGAGCTGCGCGCGTTGACTGCCCGGCTCGCCGCCTGCGAACCGATCGGTGCATCGTCTTGCAGGGAGTCCGCATGAGTGCGCGTCCAGCGCCGCTGACGGCGACGGCCCGTGTCGAAGTCCCGTTTCACGACGTCGACGCGATGAACGTCTGCTGGCACGGCCACTATCTGAAGTATTTCGAAAGCGGACGCGCGGCGTTGCTGCGGATGATCGACTACGACTATCCGGCGATGCTGGCGTCGGGTTACATGTGGCCGGTCGTCGAAGCGCACCTGAAGTATGTGCGGCCGGCGACCTACGGCCAGCAGCTCGATGTGCGCTCGACGCTGCTCGAATTCGAGAACCGGCTGAGGATCGGCTACGAAATCGTCGATGCGGGGTCGGGCGAGCGCCTGACGAAAGGGTACACGGTCCAGCTGGCCATCGACGCCGCGACGCGGGAGTTGCAGTTCGTTTCGCCGGCAGCGTTGATCGAACGGGTGCAGGCGCGATGACGACGAACAGAGGCTACCGGGGATTTCTCGCGGCGCTCGGCGCATGCGCGACGTTCGTTGCGGGCATTGCGCACGCGGCTCCGGCGGCGGCGACAGCGCCGGCCGCGGTGCGGCCCGAGAACACCGCGCTCGTGTCCGATATTGCGGCGAGGCTGGCGCGAGTCGGCACAATCCGCGCCGATTTTCGGCAGACCCAGACGCTCGCGGCGATGAAGCAGCCGCTCGTCAGCACGGGCTCGATGCTGTTCGATCGAGCGTCGGGCGTCGTGTGGCGGATCCAGACGCCGTACCAGGCGACCTACGTGATTACCGATGGCGGCGTGCGCGAAGTCGGGGCCGATGGCAGGCTTGTCGCGCCGAGCGGCAACGGCCGCGGCGTCGCACAGGTGTCGCGGATGATGCGAGACATGCTCGGCGGCGATCTTTCGGCGCTGTATGCGCAATTCGACGTCGAAGCGAGCGGTACGCGCGAACGCTGGCGGATGATCCTTCGACCCAACCAGCCGCAGCTCGCGCAGGCGGTCCGCACGCTCGAGATGGGCGGCGGCACGTATCTCGGCCGGCTCGACATGACGTTCGCGAACGGTAACGTAACCACGCTTGAATTCACGCGGGCAACGCCGGTGGACGGTCCCGCGCCGGCCGAGCGCGCGTGGCTGGGGACGCGCTGATGAGCGAGACGCGCGACGCGATCGACGTCCCGGCCAGGCTTGCCCGGCGCCGGCTGCGCTGCGCCGCGTGGGGCCTGGTCGCGCTCGTCGCGGTGCTTTACTGCATCTGGCGGTTCACGGGGCCGTCGCCGCTGCAGACGAACCTGCTGGCACTGCTGCCTGCGACCGAGGCGAATCCGGTGGCCGAGAAGGCGGTCGAGACGATCGGCAACATGCTCGGCGGCCGCACCGTCTATCTGGTGACCGACCGCGACGCCGCGCGCGCGAAAGCCGCCGCAAAGCAGTTCGGTGCCCGGCTCGCGCACAGCGGCGCGTTTCGCTCGGTGACGGTCGAGGTGCCCCCGTTCGACGTGTCGCAGATCGCGGCGACCTATCTGCCGGCCCGTTTCGGATTGCTGACCGAGGGTGATCGCGCGTCGCTCGAACGAGGTGACGCAGCGCTTGCCGACCGGCTGGCCCGGCGACTTTACGGGCCGCCGGCCGACGGCTTGCCGACCGCCGTCGCGGACGATCCGTTCGGCTGGCTCCAGCACTGGCTCGCGGGCCTGCCGCTGGCAACGTCGAATCTCGCGCTCGAGGACGGGATGCTCGTGTCGCACCGCGACGGTGTCACGGGGGTGCTCGTGATGACGTCGCTGGCTGGTTCGGCATACGAATCGAAAGTCCAGCGGGCGGTGCGCAACGCGACCGCCGATGCGGAGCGCTCGATCGGCACGGCTTATCCGGGCGTGCGAATCGATCGTGCCGGCGCGGTGTTTTACGCGGAAGCCGCGCGCGCGAGCGCGGAGCGCGACGTGCACGTGATCGGCGCGGTGTCGCTCGTCGGCATCGCGTTGCTGCTGATGAGCGTGTTCCGCACGCCGCGCCTGCTGGTGCTGGCGTTTGCATCCACGGCGTTCGGCATCGCCTGCGCACTCGCGGCGACGCTGCTCGTGTTCGGCAAGCTGCATCTGCTGACACTCGTGTTCGGCGTGAGCCTGATCGGTGAAGCGGTCGATTATTCGATCCAGTATTTCGTCGTTCATCTATCCGCCGGAAAGCAGTGGGACGCGCGGCGGGGCGCGGCTGCCGTGCGACCTGCGCTCGCGGTCGCGCTTGCGACGAGCCTGCTCGGCTACGCGATCCTGATGTGGGTGCCGTTTCCGGCACTGAAGCAGATCGCCTGCTTCGCGATGGTCGGCATTGCGGCCGCGTTCGCGGCCGTGACGGGGTTTCTGCCGCTGATGCTCATCCAGGCGCCGAAGCGAACGCCCGCTCGCGTGTTCGCGTGTGCCGCGCGTGTGCTGGCAGGTTGGCGGTCCGTGCTGGGCGGGCGGCGTGCGATGGCGGCCGCGGTGCTGCTCGCGCTCGTCGCGATGCCGGGCTGGATCGCACTGCGTAGCGACGACGATATCCAGTTGCTGATCCAGCGCGATCCGGACCTGGTGCGCCAGGAGGGCGAAATTCGCGCGGCGGTCGGCCTCGAGAACACGGCCAGATTTTTCGTGGTCCAGGGCGCGACACCCGACGACGTGCTTGAACGATCGGCATCGCTCGTCGCATCGCTGGCGCCGCTGCATGTCGGCCGGGTCCAGTCGATCGCGGCTTTCGTGCCGTCGGCGCGGCAGCAGGCGCGCAATCGCGCGGTGTTGGCCGAACGCGTGTTCGCGGATCCGGCGGCGTTGCGCGCGACGCTTGAACAAGCGGGATTCCGCGACGATGTCGCGCGCGCGTGGACCGACGCGTTCGCTCGCGACGCGCGGGCATCGTTGTCCGTCGATACGTGGCTCGCCGCGCAATGGTCGGCGCCGTTCCGCCATTTGTGGCTCGGCAAGGTCGGCGAGCGCGATCCCGTGTACGCGGCGATTGCGATTCCCGATCGGGCCGACGCGACGGACGTCGCGTCGTTCGAAGCGGTCGCGCGCCGCCTGCCGGGCGTGACATGGGTCGACAAGGCCGCGAGCGTGTCGCGGCTGTTCGGTGCGTACCGCATCGACAGCGGCTTGTGGCTCGCCGGCGCGCTCGTCGTGGTCGCCGGTCTGCTGGCGTGGCGCTATGGCGTGCGCGGCGGTCTTGCAACGACGCTGCCGGTCGTGCTGGCGATCGGCCTGACGCTGGCCGTGTTCGGCTATGCGAACGTGCCTCTGACGCTGTTCAACTGGCTCGCGCTGATGCTGGTGCTCGGCGTCGGCGCGAATTACGCAGTATTCCTGCGCGAAGGGTGCCTGCGGGACGCGGCCGATCTCGGCGCCGTCTGGACCGGCGTGCTGCTGTCCGCCGCGACGACGCTGCTGTCGTTCGGCATGCTGGGCGCGAGTGCGATGCCGGCATTGCGCAGCTTCGGTACGACGCTCGCGTTGGGCATCGTGTTTTCGGTCCTGTTCGCGCCGCTCGCGACACCGTCCCATACGGAGAATCGCGCATGAACCCGACACAGGCGCCCGTCTATCTGTCGGCACTCGGCATGGTCAATGCGCTCGGCGGGTCCGTCGACGAGATCGCCGCCGCACTTCGCACCGGCGTATCGCCAGGCATGGGCCCGCACGCGGCGGAACCTTCCCGCGGCTGGGTCGGGCAGGTGCGCTCGCCGCTCGATATCGCGCCGCCCGCGCGACTGACGCATTTCGACTGCCGCAACAACCGCCTGCTGCTGGCCGCGCTCGCGCAGATTGCGCCCGCCGTCGATGCGGTGGTGGCGCGTCATGGGCCGCGTCGGATCGGCGTCGTGATCGGTACCAGCACGTCCGGCATTCGCGCGGCCGAGGACGCGTTCGCGCAGCGAGCGGCGACCGGCGCGATGCCGCCCGGATTCGATTACCGGCAGATGGAGATCGGGACCGCCGCACCGTTCGTGCGGGCAGCGCTGGGCCTGGCGGGGCCGGCCTATACGGTGTCGACTGCCTGCACGTCGAGCGCGAAGGCGTTCGCGGCGGCGCGTCGCCTGCTGCGCCTGAACCTGTGCGATGCGGTGATCGTCGGCGGCGCGGATTCGCTGTGCGAGATGACGTTGCAGGGCTTTGCGTCGCTCGAATCGGTCAGCCCGACGCGGACCAACCCGATGAGCCGCAACCGATGCGGGATCACCATCGGCGAAGGCGCGGCCGTGTTCGTGATGAGCCGCGACGAAGCCGCGGTGCGGCTCGCCGGTGTCGGCGAATCGAGCGACGCGCATCACATCTCGGCACCGGACCCGGCCGGACTCGGCGCCGAGGACGCGCTGCGCGAGGCGCTCGCCGACGCGGGCGTGACGCCGTCCGCGATCGGCTATGTGAACCTGCATGCGACGGCAACGCGCCTGAACGACGAGATGGAAGCGCGAGTGACCGCACGGGTGTTTCCTGCCGGTGTACCCGCGAGCGGAACGAAGCCGCTCACGGGGCACCTGCTCGGCGCGGCGGGCGCGACCGAACTCGCATTCGGCTGGTTGACGCTCGCGCGCGGGGTGTCGCTGCCGGCGCACGTTTGGGACGGCGACGCCGATCCCGCGTTGCCGGCGCTGGATCTCGTGCAAACGGAACGCCGGCTGGCCGGCGATGCATCGGGACAGTATGTGATGAGCAATTCGTTCGCTTTTGGCGGCAGCAATGCCAGCCTGATCCTGGGGGGCTGACATGCAGACCGGTTCGCTGATCGAAGCGTTGCACGACGGTGCGGAGATCGCCGTTTGCGACGTGCTCGACGTGCTGCCGCATCGCGGCACGATGTTGCTGCTCGACGCGATCGAACGCTGTTCGGAAACCGCGATCGAGGTGGCCGCGAGCGTGCGCGACGATGCCTGGTATGCCGGCGACGACGGCGCGATGCCGGCCTGGATCGGTATCGAGCTGATGGCGCAGGCGATTGCCGCGCACGTCGGCTTGCTCGCGCGGCATGCGGGCGGGCGAGCGAAACCGGGCGTGCTGCTCGGCGCGAACCGGTATACCGCTCACCGGGCCGCGTTCGACGCCGGCACGGCATTGCGGATCACCGCGCGCGAATTGCTGCGTGGCGACGAAGGGCACGGCGCCTACGAATGCGAGATCCATGCAGGCGATCGGTGCTGCGCGGAGGCGATCGTCAAGGTGTACCAGCCGGACGATTTTCAGTCTTTTATCGAAGGGAGTTTCAATTCATGACTCGGCGAGTACTCGTGACCGGCGCGAGCCGCGGTATCGGCCGGGCCGTTGCCATGCGCCTTGCGTCGGACGGCTTCTCCGTGACGGTTCACTGCCGCAGCGGTCGCGACCAGGCGGAAGCCGTCGCGGCCGCGATCCGCGAGCAGGGCGGCACGGCGGGCGTGCTTCAGTTCGACGTGCGCGACCGCACGGCCTGTCGGCAGCAGCTCGAGGCTGACGTGGAAGCGAACGGCGCGTACTACGGCATCGTGTGCAGCGCCGGCGTCACGCGCGATGGCGCGTTTCCCGCGCTGACGGACGAGGACTGGGACGTCGTGATCGAAACCGGGCTGGACGGGTTCTACAACGTCGTCCATCCACTGACGATGCCGATGGTGCGGTTGCGCGCCGGGGGCCGCATCGTGACGATCGCGTCGGTATCGGGCGTCATGGGCAATCGCGGGCAAGTCAACTACAGCGCGGCGAAGGCCGGGTTGATCGGCGCGACCAAGGCGCTCGCGGTCGAACTGGCGTCGCGACGCATCACGGTCAATTGCGTTGCCCCCGGCCTCGTCGACACCGGCATGCTCGATGACGTACCGCTCGAGCACGCGCTGCAGACCGTGCCGATGGGACGCGTCGGCCAGCCCGACGAAGTGGCGGCGGTGGTCGGATTCCTGATGTCCGATGCGGCGACCTATGTGACGCGGCAAGTGATCGGCGTCAACGGCGGGATGGTGTGATGAAGCGAGTCGTCGTGACGGGAATGGGCGGCGTGACCGCGTTCGGCGAAACGTGGCCGGAAATCGAGGCGCGCCTGCGCGGCGCGCGCAACGCGGTGCGGCGCATGCAGGAGTGGGACTGCTACGAGTCGCTGCATACGCGGCTCGCGTGTCCGCTGCCGGGCTTCGCGGCGCCGGCATGGTACCCGCGCAAGAAGACCCGGTCGATGGGGCCGGTGTCGCTGTATGCGGTGCGGGCGAGCGAACTCGCGCTTGCCGATGCCGGCCTCGCTGACGATCCGTCGATCAAGGACGGCCGGATGGGCGTCGCTTACGGCTCGTCGTCGGGTTCGGTCGAACCGATCCGCGCGTTCGGCACGATGCTCGAGACCGGCTCGATGCGCGACGTGACGTCGAACAGCTACGTGCAGATGATGCCGCATACGACGGCTGTCAACGTCAGCCTGTTCTGGGATCTGAAGGGTCGCATCGTGCCGGCGTCGTCGGCGTGCGCGTCCGGCAGCCAGGCGATCGGTTACGCCTACGAGGCGATCGCGGCCGGCAAGCAGGCACTGATGCTCGCCGGCGGCGCCGAGGAGTTGTCGGGGCCGGCCGTCGCGGTGTTCGACACGCTGTATGCCACCAGTACGCGCAACGATGCCGCCGCACTGACGCCGCGGCCGTTCGACGTCGGCCGCGACGGTCTGGTCGTCGGGGAAGGGGCCGCGACGCTGGTGCTCGAGGAATACGAACATGCGCTCGCGCGTGGCGCGACGATCCATGCCGAGATCGTCGGCTTCGGCTGCAATTCGGACGGCGGACACATTACGCAGCCGACCGCCGAAACGATGGCGATCGCGATGCGGCTGGCGCTGCGCGACGCGTCGCTCGATCCGGCGGCGATCGCGTACGTGAATGCGCACGGCACGTCGACCGATCGCGGCGATGTCGCCGAGAGCCATGCGACGGCATCGGTGTTCGACGAAAACATGCCGATCAGTTCGCTGAAGAGCTATGTCGGTCATACGCTCGGCGCGTGCGGCGCGCTCGAGGCGTGGTGGACGATCGAGATGATGAAGCGCAACTGGTACGTGCCGACGCTCAACCTCGATAGCGTCGATCCGGCTTGCGCTTCGCTCGACTACATCGTCGGCGGCGCGCGCGCGATCGACGCGGAGTTCGCGATGAGCAACAACTTCGCTTTCGGCGGGATCAACACGTCATTGATCTTCCGCAGGGGCGTCGCGTGAGCGCAGCCGGTTACGCACCGGCGCGCGTCGTCGTCACGGGGCTCGGCATCGTGTCGTGTCTGGGCAATTCGCTCGACGACGTATCGGCCGCGCTGCGTGCCGGCCGCTCCGCTATTCGTCGCGTCGACGGCTGGCGCACACGTGGTTTCCGCAGCCAGGTCGCGGGCGTCGCCAGTGTCGATGCGGCAGCGCCGTTCGCACGCAAGCACGAGCGCTTCATGGGCGATACCGCCCGCTTCGGCGCGCATGCCGCGGCCGCGGCACTCCGCGACGCCGGGCTCGATCCCGCTGCGCTGCGCTCGCCGCGCGCCGGCGCGATCATCGGCTCGGGCATCGGTTCGATGGCCGACTACGACGATGCGATGGCGATCGCGGGGCAGCGCGGGATCGACAAGACGCCGCCCTATATCGTCCCGCGAGCGATGAGCAGCACGGCGTCGGCGTGCGTCGCGCAGTTGTTCGGCATCGAGGGCGTGTCCTATTCGCCGTCTTCCGCGTGCACGAGCGGTGCGCTGGCGATCGGGCATGCGATGCAGTTGATCCGTTCGGGGTGCCAGGACATCGTGCTCGCGGGCGGCAGCGAGGCGCTCCACGACAACATGACGCTGATGTTCGACGCGATGGGCGCGTTGTCGGCCGGTTACAACGACACGCCGGCGCAGGCGTCGCGGCCGTACGCGTCCGGCCGCGACGGCTTCGTGATCGCTTCGGGGGCGGGCATCCTCGTGCTCGAGTCGCTCGACCATGCACGCTCGCGCGGCGCGCGAATCCATGCGGAACTGGCCGGGTTCGGCCAGGGCACGGATGGCGCGGGCATGGCCACGCCGCACGCAGCGGGGATCGCGCGTGCGATGCGCATGGCGATCGATGGCGGCGGACGGCTGCCCGATTACGTGAACACGCACGCGCCGTCGACATCGCTTGGCGATGTCGAGGAGCTGAAGGCGCTTGCCGACGTGTTCGGCGGCAACGTGCCGCCGTTTTCGTCGACGAAAGGAATGACCGGCCATCCGCTCGGCGCGAGCGGGGCGCACGAGGCGATCTACACGATCCTGATGATGCGTGACGGCTTCGTTGCCGGCACGGCGGTCGAGGGCGAGCCCGATCCTGCGCTCGGACGGATGCCGCTGGTGCGCGAAGCACGCACCGCGCGGATCGAGCGCGCGCTGTCGATCTCGTTTGGGTTCGGCGGGAGCTGCGCAAGTGTGTTGTTGGATGCCTGGAAAGGCAATTGAAGTGAACCTACTGAGCTGAGAGGACAAGAACAATGAAGCAGAAAGCACATCTGGCCGGCATGCTGATCGCGGCGACGTTGTTGACGGGCTGCGGCACCGTGGTCCGTTCGCTGCCGCTGCCCGCGTCGGCGACGGCGCAGGATGCGTCGGGTGTCAGCCTGTATTTCGGGACGCAAGCGCATCCGGCAGTGAAGACCAGCATCGGCCCGCGTTCGGAGTCGGTGCGCGTGCGGCGTGCGACCGACGCGGAACAGCCGACGTGCGAACAGGCGTTGAGCACGGCGCTGGACCGTCTGCGCGAATATGCGAAGAATCATGGCGGGAATGCGGTCATCAACGTGACGACGCGCTTTCACGACAAGCGTTCCGATTCGACGACCGAGTACACCTGCGGCGTGAGCGGCAGCGCTGGCGCGATCGCCGTGTCCGGCGACGTCGTGCTGCTCGACAAGCAATGACACGGAGGACGGCATGAAGTACCGGATTGCATTCTCGCTGCTCGTCGCCACGTTGGCGATGTCGCAGGCTCATGCGCGCGATTCTGTCGGCAACTATCCGATCGAGAGCGCGATGACGAGCGAGGGCGACAAGCTCGGCGGCGATGTCGCGCTCTATTTCGGCGATCAGTCGCACCCGAAGATCGTCAAGTCGTACGGCACCTTCGCGACCAACAAGAAGACCAACGCGTTCGGCAAGAGCGACGAGGCCGCGTGCCAGCACGTGTTCCTGTCGGCGGCGCTCGAGCTTCAGGCGCGAGCGCGGAAGGAGGGCGGCAACGCTGTCGTCGGGATCAAGAGCAACTACCGGAACGTGTTGCGCAGCAGTACGACCGACTTTACCTGCGGTGCGGGTGCATTCGTGGCTGGCGTGGCGCTGACGGGCGAGGTCGTGACGCTGAAGCACTGACGCGCGGCGGGCGGCGCCGAACGAGGGCCGCCCGATGGCAGGCCCCGTTCAGGCCGGCTTGCGTGCGGCGACGTTGACGAGCGTCTCGCGACGCTTGCCGGGTTTCGGGTGGTGCAGGCCGATGCGTTCGAGCAGGCCGAAGTCTTTCGCGCGGCTCCACCACAGATACGGAAACGACACGTTTCGGGCGTCGAACGCGAAGCCGGTTTCACGCAGCATCGCGAGATAGCCGTCCGCGCTTTTCTGAACCTGCATAGGATGTCGAAACAACAGCCGGATGACCCACGACCTGATATAGGCATCGGTCGACTCGGCGAACAGCAGCACGCCGCCCGGCTTCAGCAGGCGATGGAACTCGGCCAGCGCACGTTCCTGTTCGACGAGGTGATGGAAGGTCTGGTGGCAGAAAACGACGTCGACGCTTGCATCGGCGAGCGGAATGCTCGCGCAATCGGCATGCCGCAATTCGACGGGGGCGCCGCAGTGCCGGGCTGCTTCCGACGCGTGCGCAAGCGATTCGTCATGGCAGTCGATCCCGACGATCTTGCCGGGAGCGAACGCGTCGTTCAGCAAGCGAAACGACTTGCCTTGTCCGCAGCCGGCATCGAGGATGACGGGCGACTTCGGCAATGGCGCCGCGACGAGCCGCTTCAGATCGTTGATGGCCACGCGAAGCACATGATGTTCCCAGGTGTGCGTGCGAAGAAACCAGATGCCGAATGCGGTTTCGGGAACGTAAGTGGACGTGCGCGTGCGATAAGCTGTCATGTGCCTCTCGTTGGTATCTTTTGTTGATACGGTTATTGTAGTTTGCATCGCCGAATTGCGGCGCAAAGAATCAACCTGCCCGGTGAACCGGGATGGACGGCAAGCATGAATGAAATGAAATCGGAATCGGTCGACGTTGCAATCATCGGTGCAGGACCTGCCGGCGCGGTTGCAGCGGGGCTGTTGCGCAAGGCGGGACGGTCGGTGCTGGTGCTGGAGCGCCAGCACTTTCCGCGCTTCTCGATCGGCGAAAGCCTGCTGCCGCAGAGCATGGATTATCTCGACGAGGCCGGCATGCTGCAGGCGGTCGTCGAGGCAGGGTTCCAGTTCAAGAACGGCGCGTACTTCGTGCATCGCGACCGGATGTCGTCGTTCGATTTTCGCGAGAAGTTTACGGAAGGATGGGGGACGGCGTATCAGGTCGAGCGCGCCACGTTCGACGACGTGCTGATTCGCTGCGCGGCTCGGCAAGGCGCCGACGTCCGATTCGGTCACACCGTGCGCGCGTTTGCGCCGGGCGATCGCCCGACGCTCGAGGTCGTGGACGAAGCCGGGTGCGATTACCGCGTGCACGCTTCGTTCGTGCTCGATGCCAGCGGATTCGGCAGGGTGCTGCCGCGCCTGCTCGATCTCGAAGCGCCGACACGGCTGCCAACGCGCGCGGCGATCTTTTCGCACGTCGAGGATCGCTTGCCCGCGGGATCGACCGATCGCGACAAGATCTGCATCGCGGTGCACCCCGAGCGGCGCGACGTGTGGTTCTGGATGATCCCGCTGACGAACGGACGGTCGTCGGTCGGTTGCGTGGCGGAGGCCGCTTTCCTCGACGTGCCGGACACGCATCGCGAAGCACTGCTGCGCGAGTTGCTGCAGACCGAACCCACGCTGGCGCGCCTCGTCGGCACCAAGCCGTTCGTGATGCCGGTGCGGCATATTGGCGGCTACGCGTCGAACGTCGAGCGCCTTCACGGTCCCGGTTACGCGCTGCTCGGCAATGCGGGCGAGTTCCTGGACCCGATCTTCTCGTCGGGCGTGACGATCGCGCTGCGGTCGTCTCATCTGGCGGTCGCGACGCTCGAGCGGCACCTGCGCGGCGAGACCGTCGACTGGCAGCGCGACTACGGCACGCCGCTGCGCAAGGGAATCGATACCTTCCGCGCATTCGTCGAACGCTGGTATTCCGGCGATCTTCAGGACATCGTCTTCCATGAGGACAAGGCGCCTGAAATCAAGCGGATGATCTGCTCGATCCTGGCCGGCTATGCATGGGACGAGTCGAATCCGTTCGTGCGCGAGCCGGCGCGTGGTCTCGATGTGCTTGCCGAGATCTGTCGATCGGCTCGGCCGGAGCAGGGCGCCGGCTGAGCGGTTCCCATGAAGATCGTCGGCAGATGAGCAGATGCGGGAGCGCCGCGCACGTCATGTGCGGCGCTCCCGTCGCTTCATCGACGCTCAGTTGCCCTGCAGCCGGATATCGCGCGACGACGCACCGACATACACCGTCCCGCCCGGCACGACGCGCCAGCCGTTGCGCGACGTATCCCACACGCTCTGCATCCGCGGCGACACCGTGACGCGAACATGCCGCGCTTCGCCCGGATTCAGCCGGATCTTTTCCCAGCCGACCAGCCGCTTCGGCGGTTCGTCCTTGTACGGCACGCCGAGATAGACCTGCGGCGTTTCCGCACCGGCGACGCGCCCGTCGTTGCGCACGGTGAACGCGACGCTCAGCGCGCCGTCCCATTGCTTCGACACCGACAGCCCCGAATACGCGAAGTGCGTATACGACAGCCCGTAGCCGAATTCGAACATCGGCTTGATGTTGCGCGCGTCATACCAGCGATAGCCCATGTTCAGCTTCTCCGCGTAGACCGGATCGTTGTCGAACGCGCCGTTTTGCCCCCACGACGGCGAATCCTGGTCGCGCGCCGGGAACGTGACGGGCAGCTTGCCGGACGGGTTGACGGCGCCGAACAGCACGTTCGCGATCGCCTTGCCGCCGGCTTCGCCCGGATACCACGCCTCGACGATCGCGGACACGCGGTCCTTCCACGGCATCAGGACCGGATTGCCGCTCTGGACGACGACGATCGTATGCGGGTTCGCGCGCGCGACGGCTTCGACGAGCGCATCCTGGTTGGACGGGTTCGCGAGGCTCAGGCTTTGCAGCTCGCCGAAATCCTCGCCGGCCGGCTGCGCGACCACGACGATCGCGACGTCCGAGCGGCCCGCGAGCGCGGCGGCCTGGTCGATCTCCTGCTGCGTGTACGCGCGGAACGGCGACTGCTGGTCGCTGTTGCCCGCGTACGTGACCTGCGCGGCCGGCGCGAGCGCGCGGATCGCCGCGACGATCGGCACGTCGACCTTCAGCCACGGATTACGCCACCAGCTGCAACCCGTCGACGACCCGAACGTCAGGCCGCCGCAGCCCGCGAACGAACCGGTCACCGGGTCGCGCGTGTTGCCCGAGCCGCCGCCCGACAGCACGGCCGCATCGGCATGGCCGCCGATCACGGCGATATGCGACAGCGCGGACGCGGCAAGCGGCAACTGGTTGCCGTCGTTCTTCAGCAGTACGATCGACTGCTCGGAGGCGGCCTGCGCGAACCGGTTCGCGGCCGCGAAATCGATCGTGCCGCCGCCCCTGGCCGGATCGTCCATCACGCCGACGCGGATCATCACGGCGAGCTTGCGGCGCACCATGTCGTCGAGGCGCGCGGTCGACACCGAGCCGTTCGCGATCGCCTGCTTGACGGCCGCCGGCGTCAGGTACACGGTCGGCCCGACGTCTTCTTCCTCGTCGAGCCCGGCGTTGATCGCGGCGGCGGTGCTGTGCGCGGCGCCCCAGTCGGACTGCACCTGGCCCTGGAAGCCCCATTCGTTCTTCAGCACGTCGTTCAGCAGGTGATCGTTCTCGCACGCATACGTGCCGTTCAGGCGGTTGTAGCTGCACATCACGCTGCCGGGCCGCCCGCGCTTCGCGGCGATCTCGAACGGCAGCAGGTAGAGCTCGCGCAGCGTGCGCTCGTCGATCTGCGTGTTGCCGCCCATCCGGCCGTGCTCCTGTTCGTTGCCGGCGTAGTGCTTGATGGTCGCGATGACTTTCTGCCGCTGCGTCGCGAGCGTGCGTTCGGCGAGCAGGTCGCCGGCGAGCAGCGGATCCTCGCCGAGATACTCGAACAGGCGGCCGCCGCGCGGTTCACGCGCGAGATTGGTGCCGCCGGCGAGGCCCATGCCGAACCCTTGCGCGCGCAACTGGATCGCGACCTGCTTGCCGAATTCATACGACAGGCGGCGATCCCAGCTCGCGGCGACGGCGATCGTCGCGGGAAACGTCGTGCTGGCCTGCGACGTGCTGCCGGAACCGGTCGCCGAGTCGACCATGTTGAGATCGGGAATGCCGAGCCGCGGCACACCCTGGATGTAGCCGGCGCCGCCGCCCGGCACCTTCGACATTTCGTATTGCGAATGAATGAACTGAAGTTTTTCGTCGAGCGTCATCTTGCGCACGAGCAGGTCGGCGCGCCGCTGCGCGGCGGCCGACGCGAATGCGTCGGTGGCGTCGCCCTGCGAGTTGAAATCGGCGTTGCCCGCATAGGCGGTGGTGCAGAGGGTCGCTGCCAGCACGACGGCCGGCCAGAGTTTGTCCCGCATGTTGCTCTCCATGATCGAATTGCCGGTTGTTCGAATGATGTCTGGAGCTGCGCACGTCCGGTGGGTTCGCACCGGACGCATTCGGCTGGCGATGCAGTGTGGTTGTGCGTCGGCATGCCAGGCCAGGCGGGGAATCGTTACGGCCGGTTGGGCTCGACCGGTCAACGCGGGCGGCGACGCACGGGCCGCTCGACGCTGTCGAATCGGATGTAGCGACTCTCAGCAGCGACTAATGGTATGAATGTAGTCCGACTACAGCATCGGTGTTTCTACCGATACGTACGATCTTTATTCGGCACGGTCGCGCGACGTGGCAAAAAGACGGTCATCGTTCCCGAATGTGGGTGTAGGGCGGAGTAAGAAGTACCTGCGTGCAGGCATTCGCGCGGGGAAATGCGCCGATGAAGGCAGTTCGGCTCGTTGCGTGCGCATCGAATCCGGCCGGGTGCGCGCAGGCCGGCGCGGCCCGGCCGGAACACGCGATTTACTTGGTGACGAGTGCGCCGGTCAAGCCCGCGCTGATCGCCGGCAGCAGCAGGTTCAGCACGCGGCTCGCGCGGACGAGCCCGGTGTTGTCGACATAAACGATATCCTTCGACGCCAGCGGGAACTGGTTCGCGAGCAGCATCGAAACCGGCGACTGCATGTCGAGGTGATAGATGACCGGCGCGCTGTCGGCGGCCTTGCGCAGCACGAAAACCTGCTTGGCATTCGAGGTCTGCTGGTTGAGCTGGCCGGCCTGCGTGAGCGCTTCGCTCAGCGTGAGCGAACCGTCGCGAAGCGGTGCAACGGCTTGCGGCCTGACCACTTCGCCCATCACGTACACGGGATTGTCGTCGCGCGCGCCGACATGCAGCATGTCGCCGGGCTTCAGCACGATGTCTGCCGGATTTTTCCCCGTCTTCATCATCCGGGCGACGTTCAGCGGGTAGATCGTGCCATTGCGGGTGATCGTGACGCGGCTTTGATCCGCGGTCGGCGCGAATCCGCCCGCGCGACTGACGGCCTCGATCAACGTCATCGGAATGTCGTTGATCGCCTGTGCACCCGGGTTGCGCACCTCGCCGTCGATATAGACCTGCGTTGCGCGGAACGATGCCACGCGAACGGTGACCTGCGGCTTGACGAATACCTTGGCGAGTTCGGTTTTGACCTCGCCCTGAATCTGCGCGACGGTTTTCCCGGCCGCGTGGATCGACCGCGGTATGTACGGAAACTGCACGTTGCCGTTGCTGTCGACGACAAATCCGGGCGCGGCGTCCGCGGCCTTCGTGTTCTGCACCGGCTGCCCCGCGGCAGTGGCGAATTCCGGATGGTCCCATACCGTGATCTGCAGCACGTCGCCGGCACCGATCCGGTACGTGTCCGACTTCGCGAACAGGTTCGGCGGGATGGACGTGGCGGCCGTGCCTTTCTGTTCGGCCCGGATCCGCTCGATCTGCGTCAGGTCGATCTGCTCGACCGGAACCTGCATGTCGCTGGTCACGTCGCCGTTTTCGGCGGTCGTGACCGGTAGCGCGGTCGAGCTCATGTGCTGCCCCGGCACGACCGTGCATGCGGAAAGCATCGCGACAGTCGCGAAGGAGAGTGCCGTGCACACGCGGCGCATGGCAGTGCGATGGTGGTCCGGCATCACGTCATCGAACGGTCGATCGTTGTTCATTTTTTTGTCCAGCATTGTTGAACCAGGGAATTCGGGGCGATCACTTCGATGTCGGGAGATCGGGCTGCTTGCCGGCTGGTTGCGAAGCGACGGCTGCCCGGCGCAGTCGTTGCCGCAAGGCTTCGGCGGCCATTCATTTGATACGTTATCCGGATCGAATTCGGGCCGGTTGCCGCGAGCCCGCTTCGCTCTGCACATCGTCGTGACGCTCCTTGATGGAATTCAAACCCACGGCAATCGGTCCGTTCCTCATGGTGAGGCCGCTTCCAAATCGATTGTCAAAAATTGGCAATGACGGAATGACGTTGGCATGCCCGGCCGGGGACGTGACGGCGATTTCGATGCCGATTCACACGTCGCGATTGCCGATCGCGAACAGAGCGTAACGCAGGTTGGCCGCTTCGATTTCGCGGAGGCGGCTTAATGTAAGCCATCGCACTCAGCGTGTTGCACATCTATCGCATAGTTGCGCCAACGAACATGGTCGCGCATTGCCGGCACAACGCAGCAGCTTCCCGGTCATGCGCATTCGTGGCCCGGCACCGATACCCGGCGCGATGCGTCAGGCGAGCGGCTCCGGCATGAGCGACGGATGTGCGGGTCGAGCACGGCATCGCGCCGGCTTCCGACTCATTGCCTGCGAGAGATTTCATGACACGCTTCATTGCCCGTTCGAGGGCTCCCCTGCGGTTGGGTTTGGGCGGCGGCGGAACCGATGTGCCGCCTTATTCGGACCGGTTCGGCGGTCTGGCGCTCAATGTGACGATCGAAAAATTCGCGTATGCGTCGATCGCGCCGCGCGACGACGCGAAGGTCGAACTGGTGGCGGCGGATACCGACACGCGGTGGATCGGCTCCGTGTCGCCGGTGCTCGAGGTGCAGAGCGGGCTCGGGTTGCACGTCGGCGTCTACAACCGGATCGTCAGGGATTTTCATGGCGGCTACCCGTTGGCCGTCACGATCACGACGTGCTCCGAGGCGCCGCCGGGATCCGGACTCGGATCGTCGTCGACGATCGTCGTCGCGCTGGTCAGGGCGTTCTGCGAACTGCTGTCGTTGCCGCTCGGCGAATACGACATCGCACACCTTGCGCACGACATCGAACGAGAGGATCTCGGGCTTGCCGGCGGCAAGCAGGATCAGTACGCGGCGACCTTCGGCGGGCTGAACTTCATGGAGTTCTACGGCGACCGCGTGATCGTCAATCCGTTGCGGATCAAGCAGGAAATCAAGGCCGAGATGGAGGCGTCGCTCGTGCTGTATTACACCGGCGTATCGCGCGAGTCGGCCAACATCATCAAGGAGCAGAGCAGCAACGTGACGGAAGGCGTCGTCGATTCGCTGGCCGCGCTGCACGAAGTCAAGGACGAGGCCGTGCGGATGAAAGAGGCCGTGCTGCGCGCCGATTTCGACACGTTCGCTGCGTCGATGCGCGACGCATGGGAATCGAAGAAGCGGATGGCGAAGAACATCTCGAACTCGATGATCGACGATCTGTACAAGGTCGCGGTCCGTGCAGGCGCGAAGGCCGGCAAGGTGTCCGGCGCCGGCGGCGGCGGCTTCATGATGTTCTTTGTCGACCCGGTCGACCGGTCGGCCGTGATGCGTGCGCTGGATGCGTACAACGGGATCAATGGCCAGGTGCTCAACTGTACGTTCACGGACATCGGCGCGCAGTCATGGAGAAAGAATCAATGACGATCGGGGTAGAGAGCGAAATTCGCCGGACGCTATCGGTTTTGACGGCGCTCGTGTCCGACCGCGAGCAACTTGCGCGGATCGAGCAGGTGGCGGAGCGCGTGACGGCGGCACTGCGCACGGGCAACAAGATCCTGCTCGCGGGAAACGGCGGCAGCGCGGCGGACGCGCAGCATATCGCCGGCGAATTCGTCAGCCGCTTCAACTTCGACCGGCCGGGTCTCGCGGCCTTTGCACTGACCGTGGACAGCTCGGTCATGACCGCGATCGGCAACGACTACGGATACGAGAAACTGTTCGAGCGTCAGATTCAGGCGACGGGGCGTCCGGGCGACATCTTCTGGGCCTATTCGACGTCCGGGCGTTCGCCGAACATTCTCCGTGCGCTGGACGTGGCCAAGGCGGCCGGCATGTTTTCGGTCGGGTTCACCGGCAACGGGCCCGGTGCCGCCGAGATGCGTCAGCGCGCCGACATCAGCATCGAGATTCCGTCCGCGTCGACACCGAAGATCCAGGAAGGGCATCTCGTGTGCGGCCACATCATTTGCGGCATCGTCGAAGAGCGGATCTTCGGATGAACGCGATGTTGCCATGCCTGATCCTTGCGGGCGGCCTCGGCACGCGGCTGCGCCCGGTGTTGGGCGACGCGATGCCGAAGGCGCTCGCATCGATCGATGGCGAGCCGTTTCTGTGCTGGATGCTGAGAGGGCTTCTGCAGCGGGGCGTGACGGACGTGGTGCTGTCGCTCGGCTACGGCAGCGGCCCGATCAAGGAACTCGTGAAGTCCCGCAGCTTCGGGCTCGCGATTTCCGTCATCGAGGAAGACGAGCCGCTCGGAACCGGCGGCGCGATCGTGCACGCGATGAAGGCCCACGGTGCAACCGACATGATCGTGATGAATGGCGATACGTTGTCGAATCCGGATTTGAGGTCGTTGTCGGCGTTCTATCACGCGACGCGCCCCGATCTCGTCGTGGCGGCGGCGCAGGTCGATGACGCTTCGCGCTACGGCACGCTCGATTTCGACGCGGTGTCGCGCAGGTTGTCGGCATTCCGCGAGAAGCGTCCGGCACGGGGCTACATCAATGCGGGCACGTATGTCGTCAATGGGCGGACGCTGCTTGGCTTCGATCTCCCGGCGAAATTCTCGTTCGAGCAGGATTTCCTGGGCGAACGGGGCGCCGCGCTGGACATCCGCGTGTTCCCCGAGGTCACGGAGTTTATCGATATCGGCGTGCCGGCGGATTACGAGCGTGCGCAAACCGTCATTCCGCTGATGCTGGAGACCGGGACCAGTGAAGCGTAAAGCCCTTTTCCTGGATCGCGACGGCGTGATCAACGTCGACTACGGATACGTGCACCGGCAGCAGGACTGCATGTTCGTCGACGGCATCTTCGATCTCGTGCGACTTGCGAATGCGACCGGCCACCAGGTGGTCGTCGTAACGAATCAGGCAGGTATCGGCCGCGGGTATTTTTCGGAGTCGCAGTTCGTCGCGTTCATGGACTGGATGCGCCGCAGGTTCGAGGATCGCGGCGCGAGAATCGACCGTGTCTATTTCTGCCCGCATCACCCGGTGGCCGGCATGGGGCGCTATCGGCAGGCATGCGCGTGCAGGAAACCGCAACCCGGGATGCTGAACGACGCACGGCGCGATCTCGACCTCGATATGTCCGCATCGATCCTGGTCGGCGACAAACGATCCGATCTCGATGCCGGTGCGCGCGCCGGCGTGGGGCGCCGCTTCCTGTTGGCGGGCGACCGGCCCGGCCACGCGGAAGCCGAGTCGGACGTCGACGTCGTTGCGCGGTTGTCCGACATCGGCTCGGCGCTGGAAGCGACCGGAATTGCCGCTGTGCGTGCTTAGCTATGGCGGCAGGATCGACGATCGTATGCCGGAATGAAACGAACGACGCATCGAGAGCGGATAACAGGCCGTTGCATCGATTCGGGCGGACATACGCGAGGAATTCAGGTTTCCGACCCGGCGGACCCCGGTCGGCACTGAAGGGTTTTCAGCCGGATTTTCAATGAAATGAACGTGAACGACAACGCGCGTAAAGCGGCGAAGCCAGCCGGATCTTCAATTCTGGAGTTCAGCATGAAGATGGACCGACCTGCATTGACCGGGCATCAAAACGAACCGAAACAGGTTTCCCGGAATGTGATGCGGTTGTCGCCGATCGACTTGCTGGAGAACGTGCTCGACAACGGGCGCCTGTTCGCGACCGTTGTCGCCGCATGCCTGCTGGTGGCGATCGTCTATGCGGTCGCGGCAACGCCGGTGTATTCGGCCGACACGCTGATCCAGATCGAGGAGAACAAGGCCAGCGCGCTGGGTTCGCTTTCGTCGATTTCCAAGGCGCTGGATATCCAGAATTCGGCCGTGGTCGGTGAAATCGACATCGTCCGCTCGCGCTCGGTCGTCATGGAAGCGATCGACGCGACGGCCGCGCAGGCCGAGGTGTCGGTCGAGAACCGGTTCCCGCTCGTCGGCGCTCTCATCGGCTCGTTCCTGCCGAAGGACGCGAACGGTCTCGCCGAGCCGCCGCCGGAGATGTCGTCCTGGGCGTGGGGCGGCGAGCGTCTTGAATTCAGGACGTTCGAGGTTCCGTCCGCGCAGATCGGCAAGGCGCTGGAGTTCGATTATCTCGACGACAACCGGTTTCGGCTGAGGGACCGTAGCGGTCGGGAAGTGCTGAGCGGTGTGGTCGGCATGCCGAGCGCGAGCAACGGTTACGCGGTCGACGTGTCGCGGATCGTCGCGCGTCCCGGTGCGGAATTTCGCGTGCGACGCGTGGCCACCGAGGTTCGCCTTGAAGCAATCCTGAAGAAGCTGGGCGTGACCGAGACGAAGCGGCAGTCGGGCATCATGCAGCTGAGTTTCGAGGATGCCGATCCGGTCTTTGCCGCACGCATGCTCAACGCGATCGCCGCGGCCTATCTGGGCTTCAACGCGAGACGCCGCGCCGACGACGCCGAGCGCAGTCTCACGTTCCTCAACGCGCAGATGCCGATCGTCAAGGCTCGGCTGCAACAGGCCGAGCAGGCGTTGAACGCGTTTCGCAATCAGCAGGGTTCGATCGACGCGCAGGGCGACGTCAGGCTGCTCGTCGACCAGCTTGCGTTCGTCGACAAGTCGCGGCTCGAGACCAGGCTCGAATACCAGGACCTGTTGTCGAAATACGTTCCCGGGCAACCGCAGGTCGTCGCAGCGGCCAACAAGCTGAAGGAACTCGACAAGCAGGCCGCCGTGCTGAAGGACAAGGCCGCGCGCCTGCCGTCGCAACAGCAGACGTACTTGCGTCTGGCGCGCGACGTCGAGGTCAACAACCAGCTCTACGTCGGATTGCTGAACAACTCGCAGCAGTTGCAGATCGCGGAAGCCGGTACGGTCGGCAACGCGTCGATCGTCGACAAGGCGATCGTCAGCGACAAGCCGGTCCGGCCGAAGCGCCTGATCGCGATCCTGGCCGGTGCCGTGATCGGGCTGATGCTGGGCTTTCTGGCGGCGCAGGGCCGTGCACTGCTGACCGGGCGCATTCGCGATCCGCTTGACCTGGAAGCGGCGCTTGGTATCCCGATGCTCGGCGTTCTCCCGAATTCGCGGCGCCAGGCCGACGCGGATGCGAACCGCACGCCGGCCTTCATCGCGACGAAGGAGCCGGCCGACGTGCCGCTGGCCGATGCGATGGACAGCCTGGCGCTGACGTTGCGACACCGGCTGGCCGCCTATGGCAGCGATGCGAAGGTGGTGCTGGTGTCGTCCGCGGCGCCCGCGCAGGGCAAGTCGATGATTGCCGCCAATCTCGCTTGCCTGTTCGCCGAGAAGGGGCTCAGGACGGTGCTCGTCGACGCCAACGTGCGCGCGCCGGCGCTGCATCGCTACTTGCCGGTGACCGCGACGAAAGGTTTGTCGGAAGTACTGAGGGGTTCGCTGCCGGCCGAGGAAGCGATCACCCGCGTTGCCGAACATCTCGATGCACTGTCTGCCGGAAAGCAGGGCGCGTCGACGCGCAACCTGTTCGACATGGCTCGTCTCGACAAGCTGGCCGCCTCGTTGCGGGGCCGGTACGACATGATCGTCGTGGATTCGCCGTCGGCGCGTCCGGTGGCCGATATCGCGGCATTGTCGCGCATCTCCGACATGACGCTGCTGGTGGCGCGCCAGGGGGCGGCCAGTCTGGCCGGCATGACGGATGCGCTCGAGAGCCTGGGCAAGGTCGGCGTGCGCGTCGACGGGCTGGTATTCAACGGCTTCGAGCCGTCGCCGCTGCATGGCGTTCGCCGAATCGGCGCCGGCTTTGCCGCCGCTCGTACGTGATCGAGCGGGCGATTCGAGGCTATTGGGTGAGGAGCGCATCGCATGAGTGATTCGACGGCAAGCAAGGATGGACTGCGACGCGAGTCGCAAGCGGTGCGGGTCGTGTGGTTTCTCGGGCCGCGCTCGGTGAGCTGGAATGGCGTCATGCGCTACAGCCTCAAATGTATCGACTTCATCCCGGCATTCGCAGGATTCGACGTCGAGCCGATCGACATTCCGGCCGAGCCGCGTTCGTTCCGGCGCTACTGGACCCAGTTCGTGCTGTATCCGCTGCGCGCGGTTGCGGCGGCGCGCTCGGGGCACTTTGTGATGCTGTATCAGGAGGACCTGGCCTTCATGATTCCGCTGATCAGGTGGGCCGGCGGGCGCGTCGGCATCGTGCTTCATCACGTGCAGCGTCCGGGACAGGTGCGCGGCGTGGTCGAGAGGCTGAAGAACGCGTATATGCGGTTGACGCAGTCGCTGATCGCGACGGCGGATGTGGTGCTCGCGCCGTCGGATGTGACGGCGCAAGAAGCGCTTGCGGACCTTCGCATTCGGGCCGACCGGATGCAGGTCGTACCCAATGCGTTCGACGATCGCCATGCGCCGATCGACACCGGCGTGCGCGAACAGGCGCGCGCGATGCTGCTGGCGCGCTTCGGCATTCGCATCGGCGAAGCGCTGGTCGTGCTGAACGTCGGCTCGGATGAAACGCGCAAGAACAACGTGACGCTGTTTCGCGCACTGGCGTCGCTCGGACGCACGGACGTGATGGTGCTGCGAGTGGGCAGTGCGCAAAACCAGGCCAATCGCGACGAGTGCCGGGCGATCGCCACGCAGGCGGGAATCGCCGCCCATTTCGTCGAGAACGTCGACGACGAGGATCTCGGTTATTTTTTCCAGGCGTCGGACTTGTATGTGTCTCCGACGCTGCACGAAGGTTTCGGCCGCACGGCGATCGAAGCACAGTTCGTCGGCGTGCCGGTCGTCGCATCGGATTTGCCGGTGCATCGCTACACGATGGGGGATTCGTTCGCGGCGGTTGCCGACGCGATGGATGTCGCCGAATGGGGCAGGCAGATCGATCGTGTCGCGGGCGACCCGACACTTCGGGCGAGACTGGTGCGCGACGGGTGGACGAACGCGCAGCGTTTTTCGTCTCGAGCGGTCAGCGCGCAACTGCACGGTGTGCTGGACCGGGCCGTGCATGGCCGGTCGCGCGCAAGCCGGGCCGAAGCGTGAAAGAGGTGGCGATGCGGACGATTCGAGCCGACGCCAGGGCCGAAGCGGCATTGGGCCTGACCGTATCGACGCTATTCGTGCTCGCATTGACGGTCAATGCGATGCTGCCGGCGCTCGGTGCGATGGAATCGAGCGCGACCTGTACGTTGCTGGTCGCGGTGGCGGGGGTGATCGCGCTGATCGGCGCGCGCCCGGTGTTCGCCGTGTCGATGCTTTATACGCTGGTGATCGGATTGACCGCATTCGTGGCCGGCGTGGGGATCGAATCCGGCGGATTTCTCCGGGAAACGGACATCTTCGGCGTCGCGAACGGCGCGTTCAGCCGGTTGCTGTCGTTTTATGCGATTTTCGTTGCGTGCGCACTTTTCGCGTTCGGCCGGCTTCTGAAAGAGCGTTCCGCGCACGAGCCGATCCGCGCGCGGATGACACTCCAGCCGATCAGCATCGCACTCGGACTGGGGCTGGTCGCCGCCATCCTCGCCACGGGCGTGCTGGCGGGCTTGACGGGCGGCTTCGCGGTTCTGAGCGGCGTCAACCGCTATGCGCTGCGCAACGACGCGTCGAACAGTACGCTGTTCAACCTGTTCCTGAACAACCAGACATTCGTCGCCGTGCTGCTCGGTACCTTCTGCACGAGTTCGAACAGGATGGTGCGATGGGTGTCCGTCGTCATGATCGTCGCCGATCTGGTGCTCGAAGCGTTGCACGGCGAGCAGTTCATGGCCGTATTGCATGTGTGCCTGACCTTCCTGATCCCGTTCATCGCGATTCACGCGATGAACGGCAAGCCGGTGATGCGCTATCTGGGGATCGGCTCGGCCATCGCGCTCGCGATCGGCAGCGTATCCGTGTTTTATGCGTACAAGGGGCAGGGGCTGGACGTCGTCGAGACGGTCGTGTCGCGTTTTCTCGAGCAGGGGCAGGCGTGGTACGTGGTGGACGGCGACGCGCATCTGTTCGGCGCGCCGGCGCTCGGCGGGATGGCCGCGTTCGGGCGCTTTGCGGCATCGCTCGGCTCCTTCACGGAGCCGACGTTCTTCAGCGATGCGCCGGTGAGCGGCTTGCGCGACCTGATGCTGTCGTACGGCACACCGGAGATCCTGAAGGCATACGTGTTCGACGACGTCACGTTCACGATGGGAAACATGGCGGTGCCGGTCTACTGGTTCGGCTATGCGGGCGGCGCGATCTTCGTTGCATTGACGGGCGCGATGTACGGCGCGGCGAGCGCGATGCTGATCCTGGTCGCGATGCGCGGCGGCGTCGTGATGCTGTGGCTGACCACGAAGATCTTCGCGTACGCGACCTATGCGATCCAGCAAGGCGACTACTGGACGCTGTTCGGGGCGCGCACGCTCTTCTACCTGCTGATCGCGCTGATCTGGTGGGGCTGCATCGACGCGAAGCGCTCGAACGCCAATGCGAAGCGGCCGAGGATATCTTGAACGCGTTCGTCAGGCTTCTGTTTTCGTCGTTCGCGGGTGTGGTGTGCGAAAAGATCATCGGGGCGCTCGCGGCGATCGCGAGCAATCACCTGTTCGCGAATATCTACGGCGCTCGCCTGTTCGGTGAACTGCAGTTCGCGTTGTCGCTTGCCTACGTGATTGGCAGCGTCGCGCTGATTTTCGGCGCACAGGTGATCCAGCCGATCCTCGGCAAGCACCCGCGCTTGCGACACATGGTCGTCTACCGCGCTTTTCGCCTGCGGCTCACGTTGACGCTGGCCGTCATGCTGCTGTTCATGGGCATCGTGGTGATCGTCATGCGCCCGTCGAGCGTCTCCGAGTTGACGTTGATCGCGGCCTTCGCGTTGATCGTGGAGCCGATCGCGCTCGGCTCGCTGATGGCCTATGCGGAATCCAAGCCGTGGGTCATCACGCGGGCGAGGGCCTACGCAAGCTGTGTCCGCGTGCTGTGGCTGTACGTTGCGGCACACGCGTCGATGGGCGTGATCGTTGCCGCGTTCGCCTGGCCGCTCGAGGCGTGCGTGGCGGCAGCCGCGCCGTTCAGCCGCTATCGCTCGCTGGCGTTGAAATCGCCGAAATCGTTTCGCGGCAACGCAGCCGTGACGAAAGCGCTGGTCGTGCGCGGGCTGAGGATATGGCCGGCCATCGCGGCCAGTGTCCTGGTATTGAGGATGGACCGGCTGCTGCTCGGCGTGCTGGTCTCCAAAGCGGATCTCGGCATTTACGCATCGGCGGCCTCGCTGGTCGAGCAGTGGAATTCGGTCGGGACGACGCTGGCACTGGCATTGGCGCCGAGCATGGTCTTTGCGGCGCGAACCGAGTCGCTCGTGCGCGACAAGGCGTTCAGGCTCGGCCTGTATCTCGGCCTCGTCGGCTGTGTCGCGTGGGTGGGCAGCTATTTCATCGGCCGCAAGGTGTTCCTGATGATCTACGGGCCGGCGTTCGTCCAGGGTGTGCCGATCATGATCTACGCGACCGGGTGCTCGATCGCCACGTTCGTCGATGCGGGCCTGAGCACGTGGCTCCTGGCGGTGCGCCGCTACCGGCTCGTCATGATCAAGCAGGTGCTGATCGTCGCGGCCATCGTCGCCGCGCCATTCGTGATGCCGCGCGCGCTGGTGATGTATGCGCCTTCGACGGGCATAGCCGTATCGCTCGTTGTGTTCTGGTGCATCGTCCTCGGGAATCTGGCGTACACCAGGGGGCGTCCGTGAAAAGCCGCTTCCGTGCGGACCGTCGTTCGTCGCACCGGCAACAGGCCGGACGCGAGCGCCGGGATTCGCATTCAGTGAATGGAATGAAGAGAAATTTGGATCGATGGGGAGGCCGCTCGTGAAAAATCGGGTGCTGATGGTGATGACGCGCGACATTCCGCGGGAAGTGTCGAATGGGCGAGAGCGTACGCTGAGCTTCATCCGGAAGGCGCTTGGCGACCAGACGGAAGTGGCCGAATTCAAGATTCGGTCGGTGTTCGAGGACGGTGGTCTCCGAGCGAAGATCGGTGCGGCGGTTCGCGTCGGATGGAGCGTGTTGCGCGGCGCGCCGTGCGCGCTTCAGGTGGCGATGTTTTCGCACCCGCGCAAGCGGAAGGCGCTGCTTCGCGCCGTCGACGCGTTCAAGCCGGACGTGATCTATTTCGACGGCATCCGGCTGGTGGACTATGCGATCCTGGTTCGGCGCAACGTGCCCGATTGCCGGATCGTCGTGGATTTCGACGATCTCATGTCGCGCCGCGCGAATATCCTGCGCGAGCAGGATTTTCCGCTGTCGGCCGGGTATCTGGAAAAGTCGATTCCGGGGCCGTTCGTCAGGCTCGCCAACGCGAGGATGATCCGCAACGCATTCCTTGGTTACGAAGCGTTCGCGCTCAAGCGGCAGGAACGCGCGGCGATCGGGTCGTCGAATGCCGTCACGCTCGTTTCCGTGGAGGACGCGCATTCATTGAGGATGTCGCTCACGCACGACGAAGCCGTGAAGACGCATGTGATCGCGCCGCCGATGAATGCGCTGAAGCCGGTGTGTCCTCCGGCGGCGCCGTTCCGGTTCGTGTTCATCGGTTCGGACCGCCAATTGCAGAACCGGCTCGCGATCGAGTACCTGGTTGCGTTATGGGCGCGCGTCGGGCCGGCCACGCCGCTGGTGATTTTCGGGCGCATGACCGGTCGGTACGATCCCGTTCCGAATGTCGAATTCGCCGGATTCGCGCAGACGCAGGCGGACGTCTATACCGGATGCTCGATCGCGCTGTGTCCCGCGTTCCTTCGCGGCGGCATCAAATCGAAGGTGCTGGAGGCCATTTCCTACGGATGCGTGCCGGTCGGGAACGAAGCCGCGTACGAGGGCCTCGGCTTCCACGACGATGCGCTTGCGATGAGCGAATCGCTACTGGAGCGATTCGTCGGCGAACCGTCCGCGGATCTGGAGCGTGTCGTCGAAGCGGCGACGCGATTTGCCGCCTATTGCGAGCAGCACTTCAGCATGTCGGTATTCGATCGGCGGTGGCGCGACCTGATCGCGCCGCCGCCGGGCAGCCCGTCGTGACGGGCCGGGCAGCGTGCCGCGCCCGATGGGACCGGAAAGCCGGCGCAGCGCAAGGGAGGGCCTCGATGTCGTGATCCGAACGGCTTGCGGATGGCCGGCTTCCGGACCCTTGCATGGGGAGCCGGACAACCGGAAAGGGGAAAGCCTTCCGCGAGCGACTTGCCGTCCTGCGGCCGACCGATTCGGCAGCTCGGCCGAAGGACGCCATATCCCATTCTTCACCGATACCTAATAGAAAATGAGACCGATCATATTTGGCGGGCGGTTCGGATGGTTGCATCCGGGCGAAGGGACGCGGGGCGTCGTCCTGTGCAGCGCTTACGGGCACGAATCCGTGTGGAGTCACGGCGGCATGCGGAGCCTGGCGGACCGCCTGTCCGCCGGCGGGATTCCGGTGCTTCGTTTCGATTACCGCGGAGCGGGCGATTCCGTGGGAGGCGATGGCGCGAGCGACCAGTTCGAGACGGCCGTCGACGATGTGTGCGCAGCCATCGCGCAGCTTCGCGAAGAAACGGGCGTTGCCCGGGTGACGCTGTGCGGCCTGCGGCTGGGTGCGGCATTCGCGCTGCTTGCGGCGAGCCGATGCGAGGTGGACGCGCTCGTGCTGCTTGCCCCGGTAGTGAGCGGGCGCAGCTACGTGCGCGAGTTGTCGATCATGCGCAATATCTGGCTCGACCAGTTGCCGACGCCATTGCGCGAGGCCCAGCCGAAAGACGCTCCGTTCAACGTGCTCGGGCAGGTCTACAGTCCGGTGTTCCGTGCGCGGCTCGATGCGTTCGACGCGGTCGATGCGCTGAAGGACAGCCTGCGCGCGCCAGCGTCGGAAACGTTGATCGTCGACGTGAATGCCGGCGGCAGCGAACCGCTGCAAAGGAAGCTCGAAGGGCTGGGTGCTGAAGTCGAGTCGAGATCTTTCGAAGGCTACACCGCGTTCATGCAGGAAACGACTTTCTCGAGCGTGCCGACTCGTGTTTTCGACGCCGTGGTCGGCTGGATCGAGGCCAGGGAGGTCAGGCAGAAACCGTCGCCACGCGTCGCGTCGAAAGCGGACTGGGATTCCGACCTGATGCTTCGGATGCCGGAAGCATGCGAACAGCCGGTCAGATTCGGCGCTGCCGGCCTGTTCGGCATCCTGTGCCTGCCGCAAGCCATGCGCGATCGCGGCCCGGTTCTGCTGATCACGAACACGTCGGCCAGCCCGCATGTCGGCGACAGCCGGCTTTCGGTGCGGATCGCCCGGGAGCTGGCGCGCCGCGGCATCGCATCGCTGCGATTCGACGGACGGGGGATCGGCGACAGCGCATCCGTGCGCGGCATCAGCGCGCCCGTCTATTCGAGTGCAGTCGTCGAGGACGTCGCGACGGCTGCCCACTGGTTGAAGGAACAGGGATATCGACATGTCGTGTCGTTCGGCATCTGCTCGGGGGCGTACAGCGCCTTGCGCGCGGCGCTCGTGGGGCGGGTGCTGTCGGGTGTCATATCGGTGAACCTGCAGAGTTTCCATATGCCCGACGGCATGTCGACCGACGCGTTGCGCAAGCATCGACCCAATTCGATTGCCGGTTACCGGTCGTCGTTCTTCGAACTGAAGAAATGGAAACAGGTGTTGAGCGGCAATCGCAGGATCATGCCGTTCGTCCAGCTCGTCCTGAAGCGCGTGACGGCGCTTGCGGCAGTCCGGATCGGCGCGTGGCGAAGTCGGATCGCCGGGCGGTCTTGCGCGGAGACGATGCCGGTCGATCCTCATGAAATCCTGCGCACGTTGCAACGCAAGGAGGTGAGCACGCTGTTCGTATGCGGCGCATACGACAGCAGCCTGGACCTGATGACGATGTATTTCGGCCCGCGCGGAAAGCGGCTGTCGCGATTCCCGGGCGCACGCACGGTCGTGCTCGACGATCTCGATCACAGTCTGTTCAGTTCGCATGCGGCCGAACAGGTGATCGGGTTGTGCAGCGAATTCGTCAAGGGTCTCGATTCTCGCCGCGCGCCGCTCGGCAGGCTCGTCAAGGCCGAATCGCCCGCGTGATCCGAGGCCGGCGCCGGCGTTGCAACGCGCGCCGGCCTCGTGGTTGTCCGACGGCGCGCGATGCCTGCACGGGGCTATGTCAGATGTCGCACAGTCGGCGGGCGGGTGCGGTGATACGGTAACTGGCCTGTTCTCGGCGACACCGCCTGGCCACTACACGACCCCAACGATGAATTCCGAAAGCTCCGGACGTCTGGATCATATCGACGCGATGCGCGCTGTCGCGGTCCTGCTCGTCATCTGGACGCACTACGCCGAGCGGTTCGTATCGATGGCGGGCGCCCAGCAGTGGCTCGACACGCTGCAACGCTCCGTCAATTTCGGGCGGATCGGCGTGGTGGTGTTCTTCGGCATCAGTGGCCTGCTGATACCGAGCAGCCTGCGCGGCCCCTTTGGACCAGGCACGCGACGCTTCCTGATCCGTCGCTTCCTGCGGTTGTATCCGGCATTCTGGTTGTCCATTCCGGTCGGCTGCCTCGTCTTCTGGACGCTGTTCGGCAAGCCGGTGAGCGTGTCGTTGCTCGTTGCCAACGCCACGATGATTCCGACCGCGTTCGGGCAGGAGCCCGTCATGGGGCACTACTGGACGCTCGAAACGGAACTGTACTTCTACGGTATGTGCCTCGTGCTGTTCTGGTGGGGCGGGCTGCATCGGATGCGCGATCTCGCGCTCGTCTGCATCGGGCTCTGCACGGTATTCGTGATCACCCTTGGGTTACGCATCATTCCCGAGAATGCGTTGGGCCAATACAAGGCCATGCCGTATCACCTCGCGATCATGTTCTGGGGTGCATGTTTTCGTCAGGCCCATGACCGTCCGCTCGATGTGTTGTGTGTGAGATGGGGGCGCGGCGAACATGCGCGAATCACGCTGACATACCGATCCGTGGTTGGCCTGCTGGCGGCGATGATAGTCGGCGTCGCACTTGTCGGGGTTGCCAACGATTGGCGGCGTCACGACCTGGTTCATCTGCCGTCGTCGCTGGCTTATGCGGTTGGCATCGCGATATTCGCGGCGATGGCGACGATATTGAAAAGCCGCGCGCGGTTTCTCGCGAAGCTGGGCGAAGTCAGCTACTCGATTTACCTGTTTCACGCGATCCCGCTGTTCGGGTTTTACTGGTTGTGCGAGCGCTATCAATGGACCGGGTGGCCGCTGGGCGTCTACATGATCGTTCCCGTTGCGCCGTTGATTGCGTTGTCGTATGCAAGCTATCGGTATTGCGAGGCGCCATGCATCCGGCTTGCGCATCGCCTGACCGCGTCGCGGCACCGCGGCAATCTGCCGATCGGCAGTCGTCCGGTCGAGGCGGCGCGAGATCCGGTTCGAAACTGACCGCGCCCGGATGTGTTGCGGCTGGAAGTGGCGATCTCGTGTCGCCGAGATGAATGGAATCGACTGCACGGAGTGAGAAATGATGCTGGCGAGTGCGATTGCGCGTGACGATGGCGGTGGTGTGCCGCGATATCGAATTTTTCGACACACGTCCGGGAAAATCAATTGAATAGCTTCCCGTCGATCGGCTCCCGCGCGGAAGTGACGCGCATCGTCGTGATCAATGACTACGCGCGGAAGGGCGGCGCGGAAGAGGTCTACCGGACTTCCATCGAAGTGCTGCGAAAGATTCCGCACGTCGACGTGTACTCGTTCGACGAGACGAATTTCCCGCCGGGCGAGGGCTCGCTCACGCGCGGCTGGAACCGTGGCGCGGCGAGCGCCCTCGCGGCGCTGCTCGACCAGGTCCGCCCACATCGCGTGCTCGTGCACAACTACCACAACCTGCTGACGCAATCGATCCTGCCGGTACTCGCGCGTCGACGCCGCGAGCAGGGATTCCGCACGTATCTCACGTGCCACGATTACCATCTGGTCTTTTACAACCCGAATCTGCTGGCCTATCGCAACGGGCGCCCGGTGCCTGTCCCGGTCGATGCGCTGTCGAATCCGGCTCGACTGTTCGCGCTTGCGAGCCCTCGCGGCCGCATTCATGACGCGGTGAAGAAGCTGCACTGGCACGCGGTGTACGCCTATTGCAATCCGCAACACGTATTCGACCTGTTCCTGTGCCCGAGTCCGTATATGCGTGCCGCACTGGCGCAGCGAGGCATCACGAGAAGCGTGTTGCTTCCGAACCCGGTGAGCACGCTGGCAGAACCGTTTCCGCCGCGCGTGTGCCTTCGCGGGCAGTTCGATCTTGCCTATGTGGGGCGCCTCGATGCGGAGAAGGGCATTCACGAGTTCATCGAACTGGCGCGCCAAACCGATTTTCATCGTATCGGCAGCCTGACGCTTTACGGCGACGGGGCGATGCGCGCGCAACTCGAAACACGCCACCAGGATCTGGTTCAGGCCCAACGGCTGCGCTTTGCCGGGCGGCTTGACCACAGCGAGCTGTTTCATGCGCTCCGCGCGCACGACGCGCTGGTGTTGCCGTCCGTCTGGGCCGAAAACGCGCCGCTGGTGCTGGTCGAGGCGGCAACGCTCGGGTTGCCGGTTCTCGCGCACGAGATCGGCAGTCTGTCGACGTTCGGCAGCGAGATCGGCAACAAGATCCTGTACCGGAATTCGCAGGCCGGCCTGATGAGCGCACTCGATGAATTGAACCGCCATTTGCGTACCGACGGTCGACACTACGATTGTTCGGAATACACGCCGTCGCGCTACGCGACGCAGCTTGCGTCGTGGATGGGCCTTGACGGGCAACAGAACGTCCAGGACCGACGCCACGCGGATTCATCGATTGGGTAACGTCCGGACAAAACGGGCCGCACGGTTCGCCGCGCGGCCGCGATACTCACACAAGAGGAACGTCATGCGGGCACTTCGACGCGTCGTGGCGGCCGTGCTTGGCGCATTGGCCTGGTCGGCGGGGCACGGCTACTGCGACGAGCTGGTGACGACGATCGCGCCTGCCAATACGTCCGGCAGCCGCGACTTCAAGGGTTCGTCCAACGGGCTGCTTGCCGGCACGTCTTCGATATCGAAAGTCGATGTGCATACGTTGCTGTATCCGGGCAGCACGACCCGTGTGCTGGCCCACTACCTTCCGTGGTGGGGGCCCGACGCGCGCGGCGTGAACGTCGGCTATCGATCCGACGATCCTCGCCAGGCCTATCGCACCTTCGCCGACATGCAGTCGAGAGGCATCGACGGTGTGATCGTCGACTGGTACGGCCAGGGCCATTTCGTCGACAAGGCGTGGCAGGCATCGATGCCCGAACTCGCGAAGTTTCCCGGGATGACGTTCTCGATCATGATCGACAGCGGCAGCTTCAAGTTCAATGCGTGTCGCGGGTGCGACCTGAGTGAAACCATTCTGCACAATCTCGCGTACATCAGCCGCGAATACTTCACGTCGAACCAGTATCTGCGTTACGACGGCCACCCGGTCGTGTCGGAGTTCGGGATGGATGCGGTCGGGAAAGCGGACTGGGCGCGCATTCATGCCGCGTACCCGGACATCTACTGGATCCATACGCTTGCACAGGGTTTCGATCTGCCGTACAGCAACGGGGCGTATGTCTGGGCGCAGCCGTCGTCCTGGGCCACGCCGCAACCGGCCGGAACGCGGCATGACCTGCTGTATCGAGAGCGCTTCTACAACATCGCCCGGAATCAGCCGCCGGCGACGATCACGGTCGGCGGCGTGTGGAGCGGCTTCGACGACAGGAAGGCATCTTGGGGCGCCGCGGCGCCACGCTTTCTTGCGCCTTCGTGCGGCCGGACCTGGCTCGACACGTTCAGGAGCATCAACGAGCGCTACAGCGCGCGGCAGCAGCTCCCGTTCGTTCAACTGATCACGTGGAACGACTACGAGGAGGGGAGCGCGCTCGAAACCGGCATTGCCAGTTGCACCGAAATCGACGCGCAGCCATTGGGCGCGAGCCTGACCGTGCGGATCACCCATCCGGAAACCGTCGATCACCTGGAGCTCTACGAGCAGCTCGGTGCATCGTCGTTCAGGCTGGTCGGCCGCTATCCGGCCGACGCGACGAGCATTTCGCTGCCGGATACCAGGGCGGGCACTTATTTCATCAAGGCGGTTGGCAAGCCGTTCATCCAGAATGTCGTTTCGGCGGCCATCGTCGTGCGCTGAAGGCGGGGGTGATGGCCGTCCCGCGCAGGGCGGCATCGCCATCGCTCACGGCCGTGCGGCTATCGCGCACCGTCTACCGCCGATCGAGCGAGCGGCGCCGGCGTCGACGCCTTGGGTTCCGGGGGTGCGCAAGTCGGTCGGCCATACTGATCGTCGAAGCGGACGATGTCGTCCTCGCCGAGATAATTGCCGGACTGCACCTCGATGATCTCGAGCGGGATCCGGCCTGGGTTCTCGAGTCGATGTACGTCGCCGACCGCGATGTACGTCGACTCGTTTTCGCAAAGCAGGAACGTCTCGCTGCCGCGCGTCACCTTCGCGGTGCCGCGCACGACGATCCAGTGCTCGGCACGGTGGTAGTGCATCTGCAGCGACAGCCGCTTGCCCGGCTCGACGACGATCCGCTTCACCTGGAACCGTTCGCCGAGATCGATCGAATCGTAATGCCCCCACGGGCGCTGCACCTTGCGGTGCTCGCTCGCCTGCGGACGCCGGTCGCTCTTCAGGCGCGCGACGATGTTCTTCACGCGCTGTACGTCGTGCTTGTTTGCGACCAGCACCGCGTCGGGCGTTTCGATCACGACGACGTCCTTCATCCCGACGCATGCGATGAGTCGCCCCTCCGAACGCACGAAGCTGTCCTGCGTGTCCTCGAACACGATCGGGCCGCGCGCGACGTTGCCGTGATCGTCCTTCGGCATGATTTCCCAGATCGCATCCCAGGTGCCGACGTCCGACCAGCCGGCCGCAAGCGGCACCACGATGCCCTCGATGCCGAGCTCGCCCCGCTCGGCGAGCCGCTCCATGACCGCGTAGTCGATCGAATCGGACGGGCACGCATCGAACGCCGCCGCGTCGATCCGGAAGAACGGATCCTCGGCGACGCCGGCACGCCATGCGGTCTCGCAAGCCGAGTGGATTTCCGGTGCGAGCGCTCGGATCGCCTTCAGCCAGACAGACGCGCGCGTGACGAAAATCCCGCTGTTCCACCAGTAGTCGCCCGACTGCAGGTAGCGTTCGGCGAGCGTCGCGTCGGGTTTCTCGACGAAACGCCCGATCGAATAGCCGCCTTGTGTGCCGTGGCGGCACGTGCGCGGCGCGCCGACCTGGATATAGCCGTAGCCCGTTTCCGCGCGGCGCGGCAGCACGCCTAGCGTGACGATCGCGCCTTCCTGCGCGTAACGCGCCGCTCGCGCGATGGTGTCCTGGAACGCGCCGACATCGGCGATCACGTGATCGGCCGGCATCACCGCGAGCACGGGATCGTCCGCGAGCACGCTCGCATCGAGCGCGGCGAGCGTGAGCGCCGGCGCCGTGTTGCGAGCGGCCGGCTCGAGCAGGATACGCGCCGGCGCCGCACGGTCGACCACTTGCGCGGCACTCATGATGCGATGCTGTTCGCCGCACACCAGCAGCAGCGTGTCGCCGAGCGACGCGTTCGCGATGCCGTTCAGACGGCGCGCCGTCGCCGACAGCGGCGATTCGTTCGAGGTCAGCTCGATCAGTTGCTTCGGATACTGTTCGCGCGACAGTGGCCAGAGGCGCGTGCCCGAACCGCCGGCGAGGATGACCGGCAGGATCAACGGCAGATCGGGTTCGGGAACCGGGCGCAGGATGCGGGTCATCGGTTGGCTCCGGTATCGGCGGGTAACCGATTGTGCGCACGGCCGTCGGCGTGCGTGTCGTCGTTGCGCGACCAGGGTGTCGAAACGACCCGTGACAGCAGTTGACGCAGTGCGCCGTCGGCGCGATGGGCCGGCCGGATCAGGCCGACGAACGGCGCACCCTGTTCGAGATACGGGCCGTAAGCCTTGCGGAATCCGAAGCGTTTGTAGAACGCCTGGCGCGACTCGGGTGCATGGGTGCGCACGGCAGTGTCCGGCCATGCGGCGTGCGCGGCGGTGAGCGCGCGTTCGATCAGCCGTTCGAGCGTGTCGTCGTCGCGGCGCGCTTCGCTCGTCAGGACCTTGTCGATCACGACATCCGGATCGATGTCGTCGCCCGGCAGGATGCGCGCATAGGCCGCGACTTCCGCCGCGCTGCAGTCGCGCACGCGCGCGAACACGTGCAGCGCGCCTGCGTCCTTGCCGTCGATGTCGAGATGCGTGTGCGCGTCCTCGACTACCAGCACGGCGTTGCGCGCGCGCAGGATTGCATAGAGATCGACGGCGCTCAGATGTTCGAATTCACAACAATGCCATTCCATGATGCGGTCCTCGCGTGATGCCTTCGGCACGCCGTGCCGTGCGGCACAGCGATCTTCATCATCCGGATGCACCGTGCGCCGGTCTGTTCGAAAGCGTACTCACGCTCCTGTTTCGTGTGGCGGACGCGGGATGCGCGGCGGCGCGCGTGTCGCGGGAACGCCGCAATGTGCGGTAGCACACACCGTCGGTGCTCGTGCCTTTTCATAATTGATCCATCCTGGCGGCTCGCCGCGATACACGTTCGAGCGTTGCGTGTCGGACGGTCATGGTGCGCTGCGGGAATTGAGTGCCGGCACCACCGAATTCGCGCCGGGAAACGGCAATTCGCCGGAATTGGCATGCACCGGCGGCGCGCATCCCGCAGTGTCTCGACATCGCGAATACGTCGCACGGCGCGGCGTTGCGGATTACAACGTGTAACGGATGAGCCGGCCGCACGCTGTCGCGACGCGATACGGCCGTCCGGCGGCGAGCGCGATTATGCGATACGTGGAACGCGGTGCCGGCCTTTTTCGGGGATTTCGATGGAATTCGCGGGCAATCGACGGCACTAATCTTGCCGAAAAGTAGTATTTGCCACCGATTGACGGGAATGGTCGGAGATAATCAAATTTCAATGGTCAAAGGCGCTCGTGTGGGGCGGCCGGCGGCGTAACCGGATGAATCAGGATTATCTTTTGGTAACACGGCCATTTCGAATCGGGGTGTAAATTCAGGAGCAGATGAAATGCAGCGGTCATTCCGGGACCGGGTTGGCGGCCATCCGGTTCGGCATCGGGTGCGACTGTCGTGTACGACGCGACGCACATGCGAACGGATTTCCCGTTTGCCGACGTGCCCCGCCTGACCGCACGTGCATCAAAGCGGGAACGTCGTGGCTCCCGCGGCCGCGCGTTCCCTTCGAGTTCGATGACAACGAGGCCGGATGACATCCGGCTCGACCTCCGGGGGCTCTTGCCGTGTGCAGTTTCGATCTTCGCCATCGCTGCGGAAACGCAGTGCGGACAGGCGGCCATGCGCCGCCTGCCGCGGCGCACGCGAATGGTTCGCGGAGTGGAGAAAGCAATGGTTCGTTATGAATATGCCAATAACGCGCGATAAGCGCGCCGGCGGGGGAAGCGGTAACGGGCAGCGTCCGCTGATTTACTGGACGCAGTCGCCGTCCGTCATGCTGCGAAAGGAACTGGCGCGACGCGACTGGAAGGTGTCGATCGTCGCGCATGCGAACGAGCTGCGCGACACGTCCGGCGAAATCACCTGCGGCATTCTCGACCTGAGCGGTGGCCATGCCGATGCGATCGGCAACATCGCGTCAACCTGCGCGTCGATGCGCGACGTCGTGTGGGTCGCGCTCGTCGACGTCGGCCAGACCGCTTCCCCGAACGTGCGCGCGCTGTTGCGCGACTATTGCTTCGACTACGTCACGTTGCCCGCGTCGCACCAGCGGATCGCCGATACGGTCGGTCATGCGTACGGCATGGAGTGCCTGTTCGCGCGCGACCGCGAACAGCTCGAATCGGACGAGAAAGGCATCGTCGGCACCTGCAGCGCGATGCTGCGGCTGTTCGATACGGTGCGGCGCTTCGCGCGCACCGACGCACCGGTGTTCGTGTTCGGCGAAACCGGCACCGGCAAGGAACTGACGGCCGTCGCAATCCATCGTCATTCGGAGCGGCGCAACGGCCCGTTCGTCGCGGTCAACTGCGGCGCGATTCCGCCGCATCTGCTGCAATCGGAGTTGTTCGGTTATGAGCGCGGCGCGTTTACCGGCGCGAACGCGCGCAAGATCGGCTATGTCGAGGCCGCGAACGGCGGCACGCTGCTGCTCGACGAGATCGGCGACCTGCCGCACGAGAGCCAGGCGAGCCTGCTGCGTTTTCTGCAGGAGCGCTCGATCCATCGCCTCGGCGGCAGCGATCCGGTGCCGGTCGATGTCAGGATCGTATCGGCGACGCACGTCGACCTGCGCGGCGCGATGGAGGAAGGGCGTTTCCGCGCGGACCTGTTCCACCGCCTGTGCGTGATGCGGATCGACCAGCCGCCGCTGCGCGCGCGCGGCAAGGACATCGAACTGCTCGCGCACCACATGCTCGAACGCTTTCGCGGCGATGCGCGCCATCGCGTGCGCGGTTTCTCGACGGATGCGATCACCGCACTCTACAAGCACGACTGGCCCGGCAATGTCCGCGAACTGATCAACCGCGTGCGCCGCGCGGTCGTGATGACCGAAGGGCGCCTGATCACCGCGCGGGATCTCGAGCTCGAATACTGTCTCGACGCGGCGTCGCCGTCCGTGGCCGACATCCGCAAGTCGATCGAGCGCGAGGCGATCGAAACCGCGCTGCTGCGTACGCGCGGGCGCGTCGCGGCTTCGGCGCGCGAGCTGGGCGTGTCGCGCGCGACGCTGTATCGCTGGATGGAGGCTTACGGGATCGAGCGGCCGCGCGGCACGGGCTCGTCCGACTGACGTTCGAATCGCAACGCTCGCGGCGCACCGGCGCACCGGCGCACCGGCACACCGGCACACCGGCACACCGGCACACCGGCACACCGGCACACCGGCACACCGACACACCGACACACCGACACACCGACACACCGACACACCGACACACCGGCACACCGGCACACCGGGCCGCGAGCGTAGCGTCAACCGGCCTGCGTGGCGCGAATCGTTCGCGCGGCGTTTACCGCGCGGATTTCCACGGAGGGCGGCCCGCCGTCCGCATCCCGAATCTTCCCGACGGTTTCCAGCGGAACGAGCGCAACGCGCGCCGGCGTGCCGGGCGCGAGATGAAACCAGTCGTCCTGCGGCATGAACCCGGGCGAGTCGATCTGCACGTGGCGCGCGACGTGCCGCGTGTCGATGTCGACGTGCCACGTATCGCCGGTGCGCGACACGCACGCTTCGATGCCGAGTTCGCGGCGTGCCAGCACGGCCGGATGCGTGCGGGACGGAAAATGGAACGCCTGCGACAGCAGCGTGCCGTCGTCGGCGCGCAGCGTCGCGACGACGGTGTCGTGTTCGCAGGGCCCGAAACGGTACGCGTAAGTCCAGTCGAAGAAGCGGCCGAGCAGCTCGGCCGAGCCGATCCGCACCGTGTCGTGCGCGGCGATTCGCACCGGGCAAGCGGCCCGTGCGACCGCCGTGCGGCCGTCGCGCAGCGCAACCAGTTCGACGGCCGCCGACAACGGCGCCGGGCGCTCGTTGGTCACATGCACGTCGAGTCCGTTCAAGCCTTCGTCGACGAGCAGCACCTGCACGGGCTGCAGTACCTGGCGCAGCGCATACCACGCCGATTTCGGCCGGTGCGTGGCGTCGATCACGCCCCATCCGGCACCCGGCATCACATCCTGGAATTGCCACACGAGCGCGCCGGCGCAGCGCGAGCCGGTGCGCCGCCATTCGGAGAACGTGTCGCGCATCACGTCCGCGATCACGGCCCGCGACAGTTCGAAGTAGCGCGCCGGATCCTCGCGGCGCAGCCGGTCGGGCGCGACGTCGTACAGCGTCTGCAGATAGTGGTCGCGAACGTCCTCGAAATCCCACGACGTGCCGGGGTCGCGCGGCACGGCCGCCTTCCAGCGCGGCTCGTGCACGCCCGGCCAGCCGAGGCTGGCGAGCGTCGCATCGCATGGCACGTTCGCGAACGCGAGGCATTCGCTCGCGAAGCGCACGTCCGCGCGGCGCGCGTCGTCGAGCGGGCGCAGGTATGCGCCGACGCCGTAGTAGTGCGACACGCGTTCACGCGGCGCGAACGGCAGCACGCCGCCGTCGGGCGAATCGGGCACGTACGGGACGTCGGGCCGGCGCGCGGCCGCATGGCCGGCCAGCCGCTCGGCGGTCAGCTCGAGGAAGCGCTGCTTCGGCCCGAGCCCCGACATCGCCGCCTGCTGCGCGATCTCGCTGCCGCCGCACAGCACCGCGAGCGACGGCGACGCGCCGTGGCGCGCGAGGAATTGATCGGCTTCGCGGTCGACGTTGTCCGCGAACGCGGGATCGTCGAGCGCATGGTCGAAGTTCGCGAACATGAAGTCCTGCCAGACCAGCAGCCCGAGCCGGTCGCACCACGCGTGGAATGCGTCGGCCTCGTAGGTCATCGTGCCACCGACGCGGATCATGTTGAAGCCCGCGTCGCGCGCGAGCCCGAGCAGGCGCCCGTAGGCCGCGTCGTCCGCATGCAGCGCGAGCGGCGCGGCGCTGCTCCAGCATGCGCCGCGCGCGAACACGGGCACGCCGTTGATACGCAGCCCGAATCCCTTGCCGTCGGCGCCGGCATCGATCTCGATCGTGCGGAAGCCGGTCGAGCCGAGCGGCCGCCGTTCGTCGCCGATATGCAGCGCGATCTCGTAGAGTGCCGGCTCGCCGTGCGTATGCGGCCACCAGCGGCGCACGTTGGGCACCGCGACGCTCGCGCGCAGCCGGTCGGCGCCGGCGCGTTCGAGCGTGGCGTGGTGTTCGCCGCACGACAGCCGCGCCGCGAGCGCGTCGGGCAACGGTGCGGCAAACGTCAGCTCCGCATCGAGCCGGCCCGTGTCGCCTTCGATGCGCGCACGCAGGTCGCAATCGACCGGAACGAAGCCGTCGGCCGGATCGAGCACGTCGACGGGGCGCCACGGGCCGGCCGGCACGTACGGCGGAAACCAGCCGGGCATGTGCCCGAACAGCGACGTGCGGACCGTGCGCAGCGCCGCCGGCTCGGCGAGCCGCGTGCGCCAGCGCGCACGGCGCGGCGCGCGCGCGTCGCGCAGGTGCGGCGCGAGCGCGCGGAAGCAGAGGGTCAGCCGATGTGTGCCGTCGAGCGACACGGGAACGTCGTGCGCGACGAACATGCTGTCCGAGCGGAGGATCGGCGTGTCGTCGAGCCATGCCTGCGCGAGGGTCGCGAGGCCGTGAAAGCGCAGCACGCGCGGCCCGCGCCCGCGCAGCTCGATCCGGTACCAGTGGTCGCGTTGGTCGAGCGACGCCGCTTCGTCGAGCCGGCCGGCCAGCGCGAGCGCCTGCGCGACCGTGCCGGGCACCGGCGCCGCGATCCAGCCTTTGCCGGCGGCCGGGAGGTCGCGCGGTTCCTCTACGGCGCCCGCGGCCGTCGCCAGCATCGACCACGCGGGCAGGGCATGCGCGCGCGTCACCGCATGACCGGCACGGGCGCCGCGTCGATGTGCACGGGCGTCGCGTGCCGCAGCGGCGCGCCGATCTGCCGCGCGCAGGCGACGAGATCGACGTAGGCGGCCGCGATCGCTTCGAGCGTCGAATCGCCGCGTTCTTCCTTGCCGCGTGCGCAGGCGCGCGCGAGCCGGAACTCCAGCACCATCGCTTCGGACGCGATGCGGTCGCACGCGGCGCGGATCTCGGCGAACGGCCCGACGCAGCCGCTGGCCTGCAGCCAGCGCGCGTAATGGCCGAACAGTTCGAAGTTCGCGCCGAGCTGCCGCACCGAATTGAACGAGTACGCATGGAAGTGTTCGAGCGGCGCATCGGCGAGCGTCCTGGCATCGGTCTGCAACTGCTGCCGGAATGCCGCGATCGGATCGACCAGCGGCAGGCGCCGCAGGTGGCGCTGCAGCGCGGCGAGCGACGCTTCGCACAGCGCGCGCTCGTCGAGCGGTGCAAAACGCCGCTTCGCGCATTCGACGTACGGCGGCAGCGTCATCGTCGAGCTGCCGCCGACGAGCCCGTTGTAATCGAAATCCTCGGCCACGTAATAGCCGCTGTTGTGGAAATAGCCGATCTGGTGCTTCGCGCGGTCGATCGCGTCGATGCCGATCGTCGTCTTCGTATGCTGCGTGCGGTAGCTGCTGCCGCGCGTGTCGGGCAGGAACCACGCGTCGACCTCGACGATCATCAGGTGACCGCGCGCGACCTGCGTTTCGATGTGCTGGTCGAGCGGCTCGTAGATCGAGTGCTCCTGCACGACGATCCCGTAGAGCCGCTCCAGTTCATCGTGCGGAAACTTGAAGAACGTGAACTGGTCGCCCTCGAAATCGAGTGCGATCGTAAACGGCAGCGCCGCGTACGGATTGAAGCCCCACCACCGGAGCACCTCGAGCCACATGTCGACGTAGCAGTTGGTCTGCTTCCAGACCATCTCCTGACTGTGCAGCGGGTGCGGCCGGTAGTGACGCGCGCGGTGGCGCACGTCGTCGAACGACGCATCTTCGCCGTCGCGGGAAACGAACCTCATGGCGTGCCCCACAGCACGTCGCGGACGTCGCGCGGCCACGCGTCGATGTCGAGGCCGTGGTGGCGGAACAGCGCGAGCGTGAGCCGTTCGAGGCCGAAGCCGACGCAGCCCGTATGCGCGACGTCGCCCGTCGCGGTGCGGATGTCCCACAGCAGCCCGAAATGGTCCATGTGGTAGTTGAAGCTCAGGCACGCGGTCTGGCGGTCGTCGTGCTCGATCGGGATCAGCAGCTCGAACTTCAGGTTCTGCTCGCGCTGGCTGTTCGCGACGATCTTGCCGCCGCGCCCGAAGAACGGGTCGTTCGCGAGATCGATCGCGTTCGGCAGGCGCAGCGCGTCGATCATCCGCGTGCCGCGCTCGATCCACGTCTCGCGGAACGCGACGATCTGCTCGGGCGTGCCGATCCGCACGTATTCGCGCATCCGGAACAACTGCATGCGGGTGGGATCGAGCGACGGCTCGTGGCGGAAGCAGTACGAGAACACGTCGACGATCCGGCCGTCGCCGGGCAGCGCGCCCGCGCGTGCGACGACCGGATAGACCGGGTAGCACGCGGCCGGCGTCATCACGACGTAGGTCGGCTTCTGGTTTTCCGTCCAGTCGTCGCCGCGATCGAGGCACTGCAACAGGCGCTGGTGCTGCTGCTCGTCGCCGCAGAACGCATGCACGCTGCCCGCGAGCTGCGGGAAGCTCTTCATGTATTCGCTGCGCTCGAATTCGGTGCGGCTCATCGCCGGCGGGAAGCGCAGCACTTCGGCCCGTTGATCCGCGCCGAGGCGCGTGACGAACGCGTCGAGCGCTTCGACGACGCGCTCGAACCGTTCGCTGCGGCCGAACAGGCCCTGGATGCCGGTCGAGACCAGCAGCCCGGCGTCGATCAGCTCGTCGCGCAGCGGGTTGACGCCCGCGCGGTCGAGCGGCGCATCGGCGGGAGTGGAGGCGGCGGAGGGCACGGCGAGGCGATCGTTCACGAATGTTTCTCCAGCGTCGCGGGACGCAGCGCGAGCAGCAGGCTCGAGGTGTTGGCGGCAATGCGGTCGTTGCTGATCATCAGCGGCGCCGCGTGCAGGTCGCGAATGTGGCGGCCGATGCTGAACGGCGTGCCTTGCTTGTAGCCGGCCATCCCGCAGATCATCATCGCCTGTTGCGCGACTTCCAGCGCGCTCGTCGACACGTAGGTCTTCAGCGTGTTGATCTCGGCGGCCCAGGCCATGCCGGCCGACCACGAGCGGGCCGACGTATTCGCGTGGAGCCGCAGCACGTTGTCGACGCGCGCCTGCATCGCCTGCATCAGCGCGAGCGATTCGGCGATGCGCCGCGACGCGGGCGACGGCGCGCCGTCGGTCTGGCGTGCCTGCGCGCGGAAGAACTGGTGCGCGCGATGGAACGCATCGCCGGCCACGCCGATCCAGACCGCGGCCCACAGGATGTGCGAGACCGGCACCATCGTTTCCTCGGCGATCTTCGCGAACGGCACCGGCAGGCATTGAACGGAGGCGCCCTGTGCGTCGAGCACGAAGCCGTTGCTGCAGGTGCCGCGCATGCCGAGCGTGTCCCATTCGCCGCGGCGCGTGAGCGTATAGCCTTCGCGCAGCAGCGTGACGAGCACCTGTTCGGAAGTCGGCGCGTCCGCGTCGCGTCGCGCGGTCGCGAGGATGCCGTCCGCGTAGTCGCCGTACGAGATCGTCGGCGCGGATTTGCGCAGCCGGAATTCGCTGCCGTCGGTTTCGAGCGCGCACTGGCTCGCGCGCAGGTTGCCGCCGACGCCGTCTTCCGACGTGGCCGATGCGAGCAGCCACTGGTGGCGTACGAGCTGCTGCAGGAACAGCTTGTGCCAGCCCTGGTCGACGGCGTGATTGACGATGCAGGCAACCTGGATCTGGTGCATCGCGAACACCATCGCCGACGATGCGCAAGCCTGGCCGAGGATCGAACAGGCCGAAGCAATATCTTCCAGCGACGCGCCAGCGCCGCCGAGATGGGTCGGCACCATCGCGCCCAGCAGCCGGCGCGCGCGCATCGCCTCGATCGCCTCGACGGGGCAGCGCGCGTCCCGGTCGACCGCATCCGCGTGCTGCGCGGCGATCTGCGCGACGGCGTGCGCGGCCTCGTCGAGCCGATGCGATTCGCTGTCGGCCGCGAGTTCGGGAAGCAGCGCGCTCATGCGGAATGCTCGGTGCGTTGCAGCGTGGCGATCGTGTCCGCGAGCGCGTCGATGCTGCGGAACAGGTTGCGGTTCAGCATCTCGTCGGGAATCTCGATGTTGAACTGCTTCTCGATCGCGAGCATCAACTGGATCGTGTCGAGCGAGGAGAGGCCCGCTTCGTAGAGGTCGTCCCCGTCGCCGATCGAATCGATCGCGGCTTCGAGGTGGGAGACGTGCTTGAGGATGGTTCTGATTTCGTTTTTCACGTGCTGCTCCGGCGTGCGTGGTGTCGTCCGCTCGGGCAGACGCGCGCATCGCGCTGACATCCCCCCGGCAGTCCGGCATCAGTAGACCATTCGCACGCCCGGCGTTCTGTTCGCCACCCTACAAACCGCTAACTCCGCGTGCAGGCGCCGCACGAATCGGTGCGGCAATCGGCGCGCCAATCACGCACGCGATGCTGCCGGCACGCCCGAGTCGGCCGACAAGATGCGCTTCATCTCGTCGCGCACGATCGCGCGGCAGCCGCACGACATCTTCTCGAGGCCGTCGAGGTCGGCCAGCTCGATCGAGCTCCGGTATTGCCGGATCAGGCCGAGCTTCTGGATTTCGCCCGCGGCATCGGTGACAGTTTCCCGCCGCACGCCGAGCATCTGCGCCAGCATGCTGTGCGTGACCTGGATCTCGATGCTGCGCGTGCGGTCGTACGCCAGCAGGAACCATCTGCATAACTGATGTTTGAGCACGTGATGACGGCTGCAGAACGTGATCTGCGATACCTGCGCCATCAAGAGCCGCACGCAGACGAACACGAGATGGCGGATCACCGGCGATGCGTCGAACGCGGCCGCGAACACGCGCCGGTCGAGCCGGTAGACGAAGCCGTCGCGGCAGGCGACGGCACGGCACGGCATGTGGCCGCTGCCGCCGATCACATCGTCGCAGACCACGCTTTCGCTGCCGATCTCCGCGACTTCCAGCGTCATGCCGCCGGACGACACGTACTGCAGCGAAATCGCGGTCGTGACGGGCAGGTAGACCGCGGCGAGCATTTCGCCGGGTTCACAGAGCACTTGCCCCGATTTCAGGTGGACGAGTTGAAGGTGGGGAACCAGCGTGGCGAGCTCGTCGCGGTCGACGGCCGCGAGAAACCGATTCGCATCGAAGCTGTGGGAAAGCTCGATCATGCCGTTCGCGTGCGCGACGGCGTCGGGGGCCTGGTGGGTCACGGCGCATCCTCGTAGGGTGGCGGTCGCGCGCCGTCGCGGCGATACCCCCGAAAAGGGAATTTCGCACGCTCGTGCGGACTTGTGTTCATCGAAATTCGAATGACGATGCTGCAGAAAGGCTAGCACGCAATTGAATTCAGCCAATTGCATACTGCGTCATTTCACAAAGTTTGACGCTTTTGATTGAATGCAAACGTTATCCGGATTTAATGATTCATTTTCAGGAAATTAATTGTCCGGAAATGGAGTGGCAGACCGGTCAGCCATTCGATGTCGATCCGGAGTCAATCGATCGACACCGCGCATCGTACAGGGAACGCGCCAGAAATACATTGAACATTATTTGACAAATAAATGTACGACTCATGATTGTTTTTAAAAATCAATGGGTTGCGTGAGGTGTGTGCGATACCGCACAGAGCTTGCAGTTAGGGTGTCGATTCAAATTTGAGACAGTTTCAAACGAACGTGTGAAGCGTGGGGAGCGCGGTCGCATGCTGTTCGGAACATCACGGGAAAAATTGAAAATCTGCTGTAAGTATATGAACGACAAGCCTCGCAGCGCCGTTGCGGTGGTCCCGATTCGGTGCATGCGAATTGATCGGTTGAATGCGTGCTGTGTCCGAGGAGCGGAAGAGTGTCCGGAAATGAGACGCTTTTTTCGGTTTTAGGCGGTTTATTCGGTCGATCTAAATCGGATGTGATTCATATATTAAGGACGGACGGGTATTGGCACGTAAATCGCTTATTCGGGCTGGCGTGTCGAAACGGAACGGTCGACTCAATCCGGAGGTGACAAGCCGATGGTCAGTCGGATTCAGGGTTGTGGGCCGCAACCGCCGTGAACGTCCGGGCGCGCATCGCGATAACGAGTTCCGTGCTTGCGGCTGCAGGCGGCGCGGACATAAAAGGGATACAGACATGTTTCATCTTCACTCGAGCTACTCGGCAAATGCCATCCTCGATGCTCTCCCGGAGGACAGCATCCGCACCATCGCACCGCACCTCGAACTGGTCAGGATCAAGGCCGGCATGCTCGACCGGGTCGGCGAGCCGATGCGCCATCTGCATTTCCCGACGACGGCAATGATGTCGGTGCAGCACCTGATGGAGGATGGTGCGATGGTCGAGGTGGCGGTGGTCGGCCGCGAGGGCGTCGTCGGGCTTGGCACGCTGGTCGGTGGTGTCGCGGCGTCGAGCCGGGTCGAGGTGCGCATCGGCGGCATGGCCTATCGCGTGCCCGCCTGCGTGATGCGTGCCGAATTCGAGCGGTCGCCCGAGACCTACCGGCTGCTGCTCAACTACTGCCAGGCGACGATGGCGCAGATCTCGCGCAGCGCGCTGTGCAACCGGCATCACTCGGTCAGCGAGCAGCTCAGCCGCTGGCTGCTGCTGGCGCACGACCGTATCGACGGCGACGAGCTGGCCGTCACGCAGCAGACGATCGCGAACATGCTCGGCGTGCGGCGCGAAGGCGTGACGGAAGCGGCCGGCAACCTGCAGGAAGCCGGGCTGATCCGGCAGCGGCGCGGCCGCATCACGGTGCTCGACCGCCACGGCCTCGAACATCACGCGTGCGAATGCTATGACCTGATTCGCGCGGACTATCGCCGGTTGCTCGGCACGCGCGGGAATGTGCGGCCGACGCCGGTGCGCCCCCGCGTTCCCGAGGTGCGTCTCGGATTCCCGGCACGCGGTGCGTGACGATGCAGTCGAGGTCAGGTGGAACGAATACGATGCGCCGTGCCGCGATCGCGGCGGCCGACGTCGTGCTCGTGCTGGCGGGGGCGCTCGCGGCGCAGGCGGCGTCGGGCCTGGCATGGCGCGAGCTGTCCGATGCGCAGCGCGGTGCGATCGCGCTGCTGTGCGTGCTGACGGTGGCGCTGCTGCCGCGCTACCTGCGCACCGTGCGCGGCGGCGTGGCGCCGCATCGCGGCACCCGCGTGCCGACGCAGACGGTGGTGGCCGTCGTCTGCGCGAGCGTGCTGACGGTGGTCGGCACGATGTGGATCATGAATCGCGGCGGCACGGTCACGACACGCTGGATCGTGCGCACGGTGCTGGCCGGCGATGCGGCGCTGCTGCTCGGTCGCACCGCGCTGCTGGCGCTCGCGCTGACGCGTGACCACCCGCGCGCGCGGCAGCGCCGCGTCGCTGTCGTCGGCGCAACCGCATACGGGCGCGTGGCGATCGAGCGGATGCAGCTCGCGTCGAATGGCCCGTTCGTGGCGGCCTGCGTATTCGACGACGATGCGCCGGCTGGCGCGGGCGGCATCGGCGGCGTGCCGGTGATCGACGACTGGAACGCGTTGCGCGACATGATTCGCGGCGGCGCGATCGACGAGGTGTGGCTCACGCTGCCGATGTCGCACGAGTGGCGGATCCAGCGCATCGTGCGCGAACTGCGCGACGAATTCGTCGAGCTGCGGCTGTTGCCCGACGTGCGGCAGATGGCGGTCGTCGATCGCTCGGCGACCGACGTGCTCGGCATGCCGGCGATCAATCTCGCGACCACGCCGCGCTCCGCGCCGGAGTTGTGGGCGAAGTTCGCGTTCGACCGGCTGTTCGCGTTCGGCGTGCTGATTCCGTTGCTGCCGCTGCTGTCGCTGCTGGCGATCGCGGTCAAGCTGTCGTCGCCGGGGCCCGTGCTGTTCAGGCAGCGCCGCAAGGGCGTCGACGGTCGCGAGTTCGACATCCTGAAGTTCAGGACGATGCGCGTGCATCGCGTACAGCCGGGTGTCCTGCGGCAGGCGTCGCGCAACGATTCGCGCATCACGCGCGTCGGCGCGTTCCTGCGGCGCACGTCGCTCGACGAGCTACCGCAGTTCTTCAACGTGCTGTTCGGGCAGATGTCGGTCGTCGGCCCGCGTCCGCACGCGATCGAGCACGACGACTTCTATCGGCAGCTGATCGACTGCTACATGTATCGCTATCGCGTGCGGCCCGGCATCACCGGATGGGCACAGGTGAACGGCTATCGCGGCGAGACGCGCAAGGTCGAGGCGATGGCCGCGCGCGTGAAGTTCGATCTGTTCTACATGCAGAACTGGAGTTTCTGGTTCGACATGAAGATCATCCTGTTGACGGTCGTGCGCGGCTTCATCGGGCGCAACGCTTTCTGAGGATAGCGAATCGTCCGGAAAGCGGTGGGTTGTTCGGTCCAACATACCGGCCGTGTCGCGGGCGGCGGACACACCGACGGCAAGCGGCATCCCGCGTGTCGAGCGACCCCGCGGCGTTTGCATCAGACGAATCCGGCGATGGCGCGTTTTCGCGTCCGTCCCCAGTTTTCGCACACCTGCGGCGGGCGCCGCGCGTCGCGCTGATTCCGGTCAACACACGCGTGATCAATGGGTTTATCCTGCGTCGAATGCATCCGGCGCTTCGTGCGTCCGGGCGCACATCCGGGCGCGGCGGCGCCGGTCGTGTCTGCCCGCCGCGCACCGGCGCGACACCGCGCGCCACACTTTCCGCGCGGAACCCGGAACAGGAGAGACGGCCATGGCGCTCGACCAACAACAACGGCAGACGCTGCAACAGCGGCTGAAAGAGAGCGAGCAGACGCTGCGTGCGGAGATTCGCACGAGCGAGGACCAGCGCGCGTCGGAATCCTATGCGGACCTTGCCGGCGCGTCGCCGGACGAGGGTGACGAGGCGAACGCGGATCTGTTCGTCGACGTCGATCATGCATTGATCGGCATGAAGCTGACCGAACTGCGTGCGATCGGGCGCGCACAGCTGCGGATGCGCGACGGCAGCTACGGCGAGTGCATCGATTGCGATGCGCCGGTCGGTTATGAGCGCCTGCTCGCGCGCCCGACCGCCGAACGCTGCACGCATTGCCAGTCGGTCTACGAACGACGCTACGCCACGACACCACGCGCATCGCTCTGACGTAGCGGCCGCGCTCGCGCTCCAACTTTCACGCTGCACGCGATGCGCGGCCGGCGTAGGATGACGAACGGGCGCCCGGCGGCGTCGACATGCGGCGCCGGGCGGGCAGACGCCGTCGCGCACGCGCGCGGCGCCATCCACGTGGAAGGGAGCCACGCCGATCATGCCGATCCACAATGCCGAGTGCGCGGCCGTGTTCGCCGAGATCGCGGACATGCTCGAAATCCAGGGCGCCAATCCGTTCCGCGTGCGTGCCTACCGCAACGCCGCACGAACGATCGCCGACTACGGGCGCGACATCCCGACGATGATTGCGAACGGCGACGATCTCGGGAAAATTCCGTCGATCGGGGCCGATCTCGCGGCGAAGCTGCGAGAGATCGCCGCGACCGGCACGTGCGAACTGCAGCAAACGCTGCGCCACGCGCTGCCGGGCGCGATCGTCGAGCTGCTCGACGTGCCGGGGCTCGGCGCGAAACGCGTGAAGGCGCTGCATGACGCGCTGCACGTCGATTCGCTCGAACAGCTTCGCGTCGAAGCAAAGAGCGGGCACGTGCGCGAGTTGCCGGGCTTCGGCGCGAAAACCGAAGCGCATCTGCTCGAAGCGATCGACGATCGCCTGCAGCGCGAACCGCAGCGCTTCCTGCTGCCGGATGCCGAGCAATCGCTGACGCCGTTGCTCGAACGCCTGCGCGCGGTTGCGGGCGTCGGCAAGGCCGTGCCGGCCGGCAGTTTTCGCCGCCGCCGCGAGACGGTCGGCGATCTCGACATTCTCGTTACCGCACGCGATCCGCTCGCGGTCGCCGACGCGTTCGTCGGTTACGACAAGGTGGCGCGCATACTCGCGCACGGCAAGACGAAGTCGAGCGTCGTTCTCGTCAGCGGGTTGCAGGTCGACCTGCGCGTCGTCGACGCCGATGCGTTCGGCGCGGCGCTCGTCTACTTCACCGGATCGAAGGCGCACAACATCGCGCTGCGCAGGATCGCGCAGGCCGGCGGGCTGAAGATCAACGAATACGGCGTGTTTCGCGGCGACGAGCGGATCGCCGGCACCACGGAGGCGTCGGTCTACGATGCAATCGGGCTGCACGTGGTGCCGCCGGAGCTGCGCGAGAATCGCGGCGAGATCGACGCGTCGCGCGCGGGCACGCTGCCGGCGCTGGTCGAGCGCAAGCATATCCACGGCGACCTGCATGCGCATACGAACGCATCGGCCGGCCGCGACAGCCTGCGTGCGATGGCCGACGCGGCGCGTGCACGCGGGCTCGCGTACCTGGCCGTCACCGACCGCGCACCGCCTGCCGGCGGCGGCCGCAACGGCGTCGAATGGCTCGCGCGGCAGCTCGACGAGATCGAGCGCGTCAATGCGTCGTTCGACGATTTCGTGCTGCTCAAGGGCGTGGAAGCCGGCATTCTTGAGGACGGCAGTCTCGACGTGCCCGACGCGATGCTCGGCCGGCTCGATCTCGTCGTCGGCGCGGTACGCGACGGCTTCGACCTGTCGCGTGACGCGCAGACCGACCGCGTGCTGCGCGCGATGGACCACCCGCATTTCACGATTCTCGCGCACCCGACCGGCCGCATGCTCGGCGAGCGCGACGCATGCGAGCTCGACGTGCCGCGCGTGATCGCACAGGCCGCGGCGCGCGGCTGCTTCGTCGAACTCGATGCGCAGCCGCGGCGGCTCGACCTGCCGGACATCTGGTGCCGCGAGGCCGCGAAGGCCGGCGTGCCGGTCGCGATCGGCTCGGATGCGTGCAGCGCGGACGAACTCGACAACCTCGCGTACGGCGTTGATCAGGCGCGACGCGGCTGGCTCTCGCGGCCGGACGTGCTCAACACGCGCACGCTCGCGCAACTGCGGCCGCTGCTCGCGCGCACGATGGGTGAGGGCGGCGGGTCGAAGCGGAGCCGGTCGAAGGGCGCGTGAAGACGGCTGGCAACGCGCGCTGCCAGCCGTGCGTTCATGTCATGCCAGCACGCCGGCGGCCGGCACATAAGGCAGGCCGAGCGCCAGCGCGACTGCTTCGTACGTGATGTGTCCGTTGCAGACGTTCAGGCCCGCGCGCAGGTGCGGATCGTCGGCCATCGCCTGCTTCCAGCCCTTGTCGGCGAGCGCGAGCGCATGCCCGAGCGTCGCGTTGTTCAGCGCGAAGGTCGACGTGCGCGCGACCGCGCCGGGCATGTTCGCGACGCAGTAGTGCACGACGCCGTCGACGACGAAGGTCGGGTCCGCGTGCGTTGTCGCATGCGAGGTCTCGAAGCATCCGCCCTGGTCGATCGCGACGTCGACGACGACGGCGCCCGTGCGCATCGTCGCGATCATGTCGCGCGTGACGAGCCGCGGCGCCGATGCGCCGGGCACGAGCACCGCGCCGATCACGACGTCGGCATCGCGCACGGCTTCGTCGATCGTATGCGCATTCGAGCAGACGGTGGTGATCCGGTTGGCGAAGATCAGGTCGAGCTGGCGCAACCGGTTCACGTTGTTGTCGAGCACGGTGACGCGCGCGCCGAGGCCGACCGCCATCTGCAGCGCGCCGGTACCCACCACGCCCGCGCCGAGCACGACCACATGCGCGGCCGGCACGCCGGGCACGCCGGCCATCAGCAGGCCGCGGCCGCCGCGCGGGCTTTCGAGGTGGGTCGCCGCGACCTGGATCGACATGCGTCCCGCCACCTCGCTCATCGGCGCGAGCAGCGGCAGGCCGCCGCCGGGCCCGGTCACGGTTTCGTAGGCGATGCAGACGGCGCCGGACTTCACGAGCGCGGCCGCCTGTTCGGGATCGGGCGCGAGATGCAGGTATGTATAGAGAATCTGGCCGCGCCGCAGCATCGCGCATTCGGCCGGCTGCGGCTCCTTGACCTTGATGATCATGTCGGCGCGCGCGAAGATTTCGTCGGCGCTGTCGCCAAGCGACGCGCCCGCGGCCGTGTAGTCGTTGTCGAGCAGGCCGATCGCCGTGCCCGCGCCGCGTTGCACGAGCACGGTATGGCCGTGCCGCGTGAGTTCGCGCGCGCCGGCCGGCGTGAGGCCGACGCGGTATTCGTGGTTCTTGATCTCCTTCGGCACACCGATCAGCATGAGTCGCCTCCATGGCCTTCGTTATCGTTGTCGTGCATGTGCGCCGCGCGGCGAACGATGCGCGCGCGGCCGGTTGCGCAGGGGCATGCCGACCGCGGTACTGGAATACCAGCGTACTAGCGCACGAGGGGAAGTCAAGCGGGCGGCCGGCACGACGATGCCTGCGCACTGCACCGCAGCACGCGCTGCCGCGGGTTGCGACCGGACGCCGCAATGCACGCGATGCCGGGTTTCGGTATCGTCTTGCGTGTCGCGGGCCGGGGCCTCGTGCCGGAACCCTGCCGGCAAAACAACGAGACATCGACACAACGAGACGAGGACATTTACCGACATGACCGGCGCGTATTTCAGCGTGCCGACGCTTTGCGCGCTCGCGCTCGTTCACGTCTACTGGGCGTTTGGCGGGCGGCTCGGCAAGCGTGCGGCCATTCCGGAACAGGACGCCGTGCCGCTGCTGCGGCCGACCGCCGTCGGCACGCTTGCCGTCGCGGTGGCGCTGCTGGCCGGCGCATGCGTGGTCGCCGCGCGGGCGGGCTGGCTGGGGCGGAACGCGTATCCCGGCACGATCGCGTTCGCGGTCGTTGCGCTCGCATTGATCTTCGCGGTGCGGGCCGTCGGCGATTTCCGCTATGTCGGTTTCTTCAAGCGGATTCGCGGGTCGCGTTTCGCGCGGATGGACACGCGGTATTACTCGCCGCTTTGCGCGGCGCTCGCGCTGTCCCTCGCGTCGATGTTCTGGCCGTGGTGAACGGCGCGCGGCTCAGCGCGCCGGCGTGTCGATCTGTGTGAGGTATTCGGCCGGCACGGCATCGGTCAGCCATACGCCGTTCTCGGCGACGAAGAACGTGTGGCCCTGCCGGTGCATGCGCTGCGCATCGACTTCGAGAATCATGGGCTCGCCGTAGCGCGTGCCGACGGCCAATGCAGTCCGGATGTCCGGCGACAGATGTACGTGATGACGGGCGCCGGGTTTCAGCCCTTGCGCCCGAATCGAATCCAGGAAGCGTGTCGCGGTGCCGTGATAGAGGCGCTCGGGTGGTTGCGCGGGCGGATACCGGCGTTGCACGACGGATGTCGAATGGCCTTGTACCGCGCGGATGCGTTGGCCATCGTCGGAGAGGGCGAAGCGCTGCTTGTCGCTGGTCGCGCAGACGGTTTCGATCGTCGTGCGATCGAGCCGGCGCCCGTGACGGGCGGCGCAGGCGATCAGTTCGCGGATGTCGGCCCAGCCTTCCGGGTCGAGTTGCAGGCCGATGACGTGCGGCTCGTGGCGCAGCAGGTAGCTCAGGTATTTGCTGATGCTGATCGCATCGGGCGCCAGCGGTTTGTTCTTCTGTGTATTCATGAGACGCGGAGGCTACCAGAGCGCCGCGCAGACCGGCATCGTCGCGTTGCCCGCCGTGGCCGGAAAGAGACATCCATCGACCGCGCCCGACGCGGAACAATCGTCTGCCACGCTGTGTGGATCAGCCGGCGATCCCGCCATCCTTGCACGTTCCCACTTCCAGATTTTTCAATTGTTGCAGTTTTCGACGCATTGAATTGCATTGGTTCTCCTAGTAATGGAACCGGTTCCATATATAATTCGCGGCACGCGTCGCCGGACCCGAAAGAGGGGCGTGCACGCCGCGCTTGCCGCCGGCAAACGCGGCGTCTAAGTTGAATCAGGGTCATGGCGATGGCGGGCAGGTCCGGGCCGACAGGCCGGTATTTGTCCGACGATCAGGTCCGCGAAGAGGCCGACCCGCGCAGCGCCGCCGGAACCGGCACGCACGCGGTTGCATGACGGCGCCGCCGCACATCGCGCGGCCGGTGTCCGCATCGAGGTTGTTCGCAACACACGAATGAACAGGACGGCCAGCCGCATGCGGCATGGCTGCCGTGCCGGACTCGCCGCATGCGGAATGCGCGCGTCCGGACCCCGATCCCCAACGATCAACATCCGACCATGTCCACGCCAGCTGACAAACCCAACTCGCGCCGCCGTTTCCTGCGCACGTCGGTCGCGCTCGTGCCGATCGCGTCGGTCGCCGGCTGCGACCTGCGCTCGTCGTCGCCATCCGCGACGACGGCGGGCAACGTGCCCGCCGCTTCCGCCAGCGCCGAACGCGCCCCGTACAAGCCGACCTTCTTCGATGCGAAGGAGTGGGCGTTCGTCCAGGCCGCCGTCGACCGGCTGATTCCGGCCGATGCCGAAGGCCCCGGCGCGCTCGAATCGGGCGTGCCCGAATTCATCGACCGCCAGATGGAGACGCCGTACGCGCACGGCGCGACGTGGTACATGCAGGGGCCGTTCCAGCAGGGCGTGCCCGAGCTCGGCTACCAGTTGAAGCTCGTGCCGCGCGACATCTACCGGCTCGGCATCGCGGCCGTCAACCGCTATTGCGAAAAGGCCCATGGCAACGCGTTCGCGGATCTCGACGCGACTACGCGCGACACCGTGCTCGGCGCGCTGGAGAAGGGCGGCGCGCAGATCGACGACGTGCCGCCCGGCGTGTTCTTCGGCCAGTTGCTGCAGAACACGCGCGAAGGCTACTTCTGCGATCCGGTACATGGCGGCAATCACGACATGGCCGCGTGGAAGATGATCGGTTTTCCGGGCGCGCGCGCCGACTTCATGGATTTCGTCAACCAGAACGGCAAGCCTTACCCGTACGGCCCCGTCTCGATCAACGGGGAGCGCAGCTGATGGCCGCAGAGAAAAAACCGCATGTCGATGCGGTGATCGTCGGCTTCGGCTGGACCGGCGCGATTCTCGCGAAGGAACTGACCGAAGCGGGCTTGAAGGTCGTCGCGCTTGAGCGCGGCGAGTATCGCGACACCTATCCGGACGGCGCGTATCCGAACACGATCGACGAGCTGACCTACAACATTCGCAAGAAGCTGTTCCTCGACCTGTCGAAGACGACCGTATCGATCCGCCATGGCGTGCAGGACACCGCGCTGCCGTACCGGCAGCTCGCCGCGTTCCTGCCGGGCGAGGGCGTCGGCGGCGCGGGGCTGCACTGGTCGGGCGTGCACTTCCGGATCACGCCGGAAGAGCTGCGCCTGCGCAGCCACTATGAAGAGCGCTACGGCAAGAAGTTCATCCCCGCCGGGATGACGATCCAGGACACGGGCGTCAGCTACGACGAGCTCGAGCCGCATTTCGATTTTGCCGAGAAGGTGTTCGGCACGTCGGGGCAGGCGTACAAGGTCGGTGGCAAGGTGGTCGGCGACGGCAACGTGTTCGAAGCGAACCGCAGCAGCAACTTCCCGCTGCCCGCGCAGCTCAATACCTATTCGGCGCAGCGCTTCTTCGACGCGGCTCAGTCGCTCGGCCTGCATCCGTACCGGCTGCCGTCGGCGAACACGTCGGGCCCGTACACGAACCCGTACGGCGTGCAGATGGGCCCGTGCAACTTCTGCGGCTACTGCAGCGGCTACGCGTGCTACATGTACTCGAAGGCGTCGCCGAACCTGAACATCCTGCCCGCGCTGAAGCAGGCGCCGAACTTCGAGCTGCGCTCGAAGTGCCACGTGCTGCGCGTCGACCTCGACGACACGAGGAAACGCGCGACGGGCGTCACCTACGTCGACCCGGCCGGGCGCGAAGTGCACCAGCCGGCCGATCTCGTGATCGTGGCCGCGTTCCAGTATCACAACGTGCACCTGCTGCTGCTGTCGGGCATCGGCAAGCCGTACGACCCGATCTCCGGCGAAGGCGTCGTGGGCCGCAATTTCGCGTACCAGAACCTGTCGACGATCAAGGCGTTCTTCGACAAGGACACCTACACGAACCCGTTCATCGGCGCGGGCGGCAACGGCGTCGCGGTGGACGATTTCAACGCGGACAACTTCGACCACGGCCCGCTCGGCTTCGTCGGCGGCTCGCCGCTGTGGGTGAACCAGGCCGGCGCGAAACCGATCAGCGGCATCGCGACGCCGCCCGGCACGCCGCAGTGGGGCTCGGCGTGGAAGAAATCCGTGAAGGATTACTACGCGCACACGATCTCGATGGACGCGCATGGCACGAACATGTCGTACCGCGACGTGTATCTCGACCTCGATCCGACCTATCGCGATTCGTACGGCCAGCCGCTCTTGCGGATGACCTTCGACTGGAAGGACAACGACATCAGGATGGCGCAGTACGTGACCGGGCAGATGAAGAAGATCGCGGAGGCGATGGGGCCGAAGGCGATCGGCGTATCGACGCGCGAGTTCGGCAAGCACTTCGATTCGCGCGCGTACCAGACGACCCACCTCGTCGGCGGCGCGATCATGGGCACCGACCCGAAGACGAGCGTGCTGAACCGCTACCTGCAGTGCTGGGACGTGCACAACGTGTTCGTGATGGGCGCGTCGGCGCTGCCGCAGGGCATCGGCTACAACCCGACCGGGATCATCGCGGCGCTGGCCTACTGGTCGGCACGCGCGATCCGCGAGCAATACCTGAAGAATCCCGCCCCGCTGGTGACCGTATGAAGAGGACGATGAACCACAACGCCGCGCGCCGCCTTTCCCCGGTGCGGCGCGCGCTGGCGGCCGGCGCGGCCTGGGCCGCGTTCGGCCTCGCGGGCACCGCGGCTTTCGCGCAACCGGCGGCGGCGCCCGCGGCGGCTTCCGGCCCGGCGGCCATGCCCGTGGCCCGATCCGCCGACGCGAACCTCGTCAAGCGCGGCGAATACCTGGCCCGCGCGGGCGACTGCATCGCATGCCACACCGCGAGCGGCGGCAAGCCGTTCGCGGGCGGGCTGAAGTTCGACACGCCGATCGGCGCAATCTATTCGACCAACATCACGCCGGACCCGAAAACGGGCCTGGGCGGCTGGACGTTCGACGACTTCACCCACGCGGTGCGCGAGGGCGTGCGCAAGAATGGCGACACGATGTATCCGGCCATGCCGTTCCCGTCGTATGCGCGCCTCACCGACGACGACATGAAGGCGCTGTACGCGTATTTCATGCACGGCGTCGCGCCCGTCGAGCACGAGAACCGCGCGGTCGACATCGTGTGGCCGCTGTCGATGCGCTGGCCGCTCGGGATCTGGCGCAAGATGTTCGCGCCGTCGCCGAAGCCGTTCGACGCGGCGCCGTACACCGACCCGGTGGCCGCGCGCGGCGCGTATCTCGTGCAAGGTCTCGGCCACTGCGGCGCGTGTCACACGCCGCGCGCGCCGACGATGCAGGAACGCGGGCTGACCGACGCGGACGGCCCGGACTTCCTGGCCGGCGGCGCGGCGATCGACGGCTGGGTGCCGACGAGCCTGCGCGGCGAGCCGCGCACGGGGCTCGGCACGTGGACGGAAACCGAGATCGTGCAGTTCCTGAAGACCGGGCGCACGCTGCGTACGGCCGCGTTCGGCGGGATGACGGACGTGGTCGGCCACAGCATGCAGCACATGACAGACGACGACCTGAATGCGATCGCGCGCTATCTGAAGACGCTGCCGCCGCGCGTGCAGGGCGAGCAGCCGCACGTGTACGACGCGGCCGCCGCGCAGGCCTTGCAGACCGGCGACGCGAGCAAGCCGGGCGCGGCCGTCTATCGCGACAACTGCATGGCGTGCCACCGCAGCGACGGTCATGGCTACACGCGCGTGTTCCCGGCGCTTGCCGGCAACCCGGTCGTGCAGGGCGGCGATCCGACGTCGCTGATCCATGTCGTGCTGGAGGGCAGTGCGCTGCAGGGCACGCGCACCGCGCCGTCGACCTTCACGATGCCGCCGTTCGGCTGGCGCCTGTCGGACCGGGAAGTCGCGGACGTGTCGAACTTCGTGCGCACGAGCTGGGGCAACACGGGTGCGCCGGTGACGGCCGCGCAGGTCGCGAAGGTGCGCAAGAGCGTGCCGTCGACCCGCCCCGAAGCGCCGCCGGGCGCGCGGTTCCCGCAAGCGTCGCGCTAACGGGGCGGCGGGGCGCCGGCCCTGCCTGTCCGAGCCGCTTCAAGGCGCCGCCGAGCCCGCGCGGCGCCTGCCGTTTCGCCGGGGTTGCACCCCGCCAAGGCGCGCCACCGCGTGAAATTTTCGCCGCGGCGCGCCATTGTTCCGCCTCATCCCTTATCCTTTCATTCTTGAACCTTACTAAATAGTTACAAGAACTTGGGAGGGGGGATGCCTCATGACGTCAGCCTGATTGCGTTGCTCGCGGCCGGTTTCGGTCTCGCGATGATTTTCGGTTACCTCGCGTCGCTGCTGAAAATGCCGCCGCTCGTCGGCTATCTGCTCGCCGGGATCGTGATCGGCCCCGGCACGCCCGGTTTCGTCGGCGACCTGTCGCTCGCGCAGCAGCTCGCCGAAGTCGGCGTGATGCTGCTGATGTTCGGCGTCGGCCTGCATTTCTCGCTCGGCGACCTGCTCGCGGTGCGCAAGATCGCGCTGCCGGGGGCCGTCGTCCAGATCACCGTCGCGACGCTGCTCGGCGGCGGGCTCGCACTCACGTGGGGCTGGAGCCTCGGTGCGGCGCTCGTGTTCGGGCTCGCGCTGTCGGTCGCGAGTACCGTCGTGCTGCTGCGCGCGCTCGAAGGGCGCGGGCTCGTCGAGACGGTCAACGGGCGCATCGCGGTCGGCTGGCTCGTCGTCGAGGATCTCGTGATGGTGCTGGTGCTCGTGCTGCTGCCGCCCGTCGCGGGGCTGCTTGGCGGCACGCCGCCCGGCGACACGCAGGCGGCCGGCGGCAGCGTGTGGGGCACGCTCGGCGTCACGATGCTGAAGGTCGCGGCGTTCATCGCGCTGATGCTCGTGGTCGGCAAGCGCGTATTCCCGCGCATCTTGTGGCTGGTCGCGCGCACGGGCTCGCGCGAGCTGTTCACGCTGTGCATGATCGCGGCCGCGGTCGGCATCGCGTTCGGCGCGGCGAAGCTGTTCGACGTGTCGTTCGCGCTCGGCGCGTTCTTCGCCGGGATGATGATGCGCGAGTCGGAATTCAGCCGCCGCGCGGCCGACGAGACGCTGCCGCTGCGCGACGCGTTCTCGGTGCTGTTCTTCATTTCGGTCGGGATGCTGTTCGACCCGAAGGTGCTGATCGAGGAGCCGCTGCACGTGATCGAGGTCGCGGCGATCGTGCTGGTCGGCAAGACGCTCGCGGCGGTCGCGCTCGTGATCGCGTTCCGCTATCCGCTGAACACCGCGCTCACGGTGGGCGCGGGCCTCGCGCAGATCGGCGAGTTCTCGTTCATCCTCGCGGGGCTCGGCCGTGCGCTCGGACTGCTGTCGGCCGAGGGGCAGAGCCTGATTCTCGCGGTCGCGCTGATCTCGATTGCGATGAACACGCTGCTGTTCGCGATGATCGATCCGGCGCTCGCATGGATCCGCAAGCATTCGGCGTTCGCGCGCAAGCTCGAGGCGCGCGACGATCCGCTCGCCGCGCTGCCGATGTCGACGCCGCAGACGCACCTGACCGGGCAGGTCGTGATCGTCGGCTACGGCAAGGTCGGCACGCGGATCGCGCATGCGCTGGACGAGCGCGGGATCGCGTATGTCGTCGTCGAGCAGAATCGCGAACTCGTCGAGAAGCTGCGTGCGGACGGCATTGCGGCCGTGTCCGGCGACGCGATCGAGCCGATCGTGCTCGTGCAGGCGCATATCGCGCGCGCCGGGATGCTGGTCGTCACGCTGCCCGACGTGTTCGACGTGCGGCAGATCGTCGAGATCTCGCGCACGCTCAACCCGACGCTCGAGGTCGTGCTGTGCACGAACAGCGGCGACGAGGCCGCGCTGCTGTCGAGCGAAGGCATCGGCACCGTGTTCATGGGCGAGACCGAGCTCGCTCGCGGGATGACCGAGCACGTGCTCGGCAGGATGGTGAAGCCGGTCGCAGCGGCGGCACATTGACGGCGCGCGGCATCGCGCCGCGTACCGGGCAGGGTGCGGCGGCCCGGGCGGCCGCCGGCCTCGCGTTCTTCAGTAGAACGTCTCGAGCGTCAGTTCCTGCGCCATCACGCGGTTGCCGGCCAGCAGGCCGCCATCGACCGGCAACGCGACGCCGGTGATGATCCGCGCGGCCGGCGAGCACAGGAACAGCGCGGCCTGTGCGACGTCGTCGGGCGTCGCGAAATCGTCGAGCGGATACCACTTCCTCAATTGCTCGAACACCTGCGGGTTGCGTTGCACGCGCGCTTCCCATGCGGGTGTCTTCACCGTGCCAGGCAGCACGATGTTCGCGCGCACGCCATCGCGGCCGTATTCGATCGCGAGCGATTTCGTGTAGCTGATCAGGCCGGCTTTCGCCGCGCTGTACACCGGGTGCCCGAGCGCGTGCACGCCGTTCACCGAACCGACGATCGCGATCACGCCACGCCCGCGTGCACGCATGCCGGGCAGCACGGCTTCGACGCTCACGTAGGTGGCCGTCAGGTTCGCATCGAGATCGGTGCGCCAGCTGGCTGGCGTCGTGTCGCGCAACGTGGTCGATGCGGCCGTGCCCGCGTTCGCGACGAGCACGTCGACTTGCGGATGCGATTCGAGCACCGAGCGCAGCCGCTCCGCGTCGGTCAGGTCGTCGACGACCGGTGCCGCGCGTGCGTCGGCGAGCGTATCGATGAAGCGGTCGAGCGCCGCGCGGTCGCGATCGAGCGCGAGCACGCGGTCGCCGGCCGCGAGGAAGGTACGGCACAGCGCCTGGCCGATGCCGCCGGCCGCGCCCGTCACGAGGGTGGTGCGTGTCATGTCGGCTCCTTGCGCATGCTCACAGGCCGAGCGCGGCGCGCGCCTGCTTCTCGTTGTCGCGCGTGATCAGCGTGCCGGACGTCAGCACGAGCGGCGGCGGCGCCTGATTTTTCGTGATCCAGTCGACCATGTTGATGCTCGTCTGGTAGCCGTGCTGGCGCGGATTCAGCAGGATCGATCCGTAGAAACCCGTCGGCTTCGGCTTCGCGAACTCGTTGAGCGCAATCTGGCTGCCGTTGATGCCGACCGCGACCATCGCGTCCGCGCCGATGCCGCGGCCCTCGGCGGCGCGCACCGCGCCGACCGTCGTGTCGTCGTTCGAGCCGAACGCGACCCAGCGCTTGAAGTTCGCATGCTTGGTGAGCGCGATGTTCGCCGCATTGAACGCGCCTTCGGTATCGGTCGTCATCTCGGGCGCGTCGATCACGTTCGCGGCCGGGAAGCCGGCTGCCTTGAGCGCGTCGACGGCGCCGGTCGTGCGCTCGCGCGCGGTCGGCAACTGGTCGTACGCGAGCCGGATGATGCCGACCTCGGCCGGATTCCAGCCGCGCCGCTTCGTCTCGTCCGCGATGGCCTGGCCGACCTGCTGGCCGATCTTGTACGCGGAGATGCCCATGTGCGGCACGCCCTGGAGCGGTGCGCCGTGGCCGTCGACGAGCTGGTCGTCCACCGACATAAGCTTGATCCCCGCGCGCTTCGCCTTCGCGGCGATGCCGGGGCCCAGCTTCACGTCGGGCGCGCAGATGATCACGCCCTGCGCCTTCTGCGCGGCGAGACTGTCGAGCGCGGTCGACACCTTTTCGCCGCTCGGCGTCGCGATCTTGATCAGCGTGAAGTGCCTTTCCTTCGCCGCCTGGTCGGCGAAGCGCCATTCGTCCTGGAACCACGGATCGTCCGGCTGTTTGACGAGGAAGCCTATCTTCACATCGGTGGCATCGGCAGCCCGGGCCGGGGCGCCGCCCAGCAGCGTGACGCTCGCGGTGGCCAGCACGAGCGTTTTCCAGTGGAATCGCATGCGTCTCTCTCCGTTGTCGTAATCGGGCGCACGGGCAAGGCCGCCCGCGGCGCGAAAAAATTGTAGGAGGACGCAGTGGGAACGCTCAAATAATGCGGGGCGTTCCTAGAAAGTGGGATGAAAGCGAGGGGGCGGAGATGGCGGGCGGTGCGGTACGCCGCATCGCCCGCCCGGCGGCTTCAGCTTGCCGCCGCCTTCGCGGGCATGGTCGTGCCGGACTGCGCGGCCGTCTTCACCGGCGTGGACGTTTTCTGCACGACAGCCGTCTTCGGTTGAGCGGCAGCCTTCGGCGCCGCAACCGTCTTCTGCGGCGCGGCCGCCTTGGCCGGCGCATTCGTCGCGGGCTCGACCGGCGCGTCGGGCGGCACGCCGAGCAATTGCAGCGAGCCGCTCGTGACCGACGCGAACACCGGGCCGGCCACCGTGCCGCCGTAGTAGCCCTTGCCACGTGGCTCGTCGATCATCACGGCAACGATCAGGCGCGGGTTGCTCATCGGCGCCATCCCCGCGAACAGCGCGCGGTACTTGCCCTTTGCATAGGTCGCGCCGACCTGCTTGCGCGCGGTTCCCGTCTTGCCGCCGATCCGGTAGCCGTCGACGCGCGCGCGGCGCCCCGTGCCGCCTTCGCCGACCGCCATCTCGAGCATCGAGCGGATCGACGCGGCCGTTTGCGCCGACGTCACGCGGTGGCCGCGGTGCGCATCGATCGTCTGCTGGTCGGTGCCGTTCTTCAGCAGCGACACCGGGTGCAGCGTGCCGTCGCCTGCATAGGCCGTGTAGGTCTGCGCGATCTGCAGCAGCGACATCGACAGCCCATAGCCGTACGCCATCGTCGCCTGCTCGATCGGCCGCCAGCGCTTGTAGCCGCGCAGCCGGCCCGACGCGACACCCGGGAACGTCAGCTCCGGCGCGCGGCCGATCCCGTATTCCTGGTACTTGTTCCAGATCGTTTCGGCCGGCAGGTTCAGCGCGAGCTTCGCGAGCGCGACGTTGCTCGACTTCTGCAGTGCTTGCGAGACCGTCAGCGACCCGTGGTTCGATGTGTCGTGGATCACGGCCGGGCCGATCTTGTAGGTGCCCGGCGACGTGTTGATGATCGTGTTCGGCGTGACCTTGCGCTCGTCGATCGACAGCGCGACGACGAGCGGCTTGATCGTCGAGCCGGGTTCGAACGTGTCGATCACCGCGCGGTTGCGCAACTGCTGGCCCGTGAGGCGCGCGCGGTCGTTCGGGTCGAAGGTCGGGTAGTTCGCGAGCGCGAGGATCTCGCCGTTCTGCGCATCGAGCACGACGACGCTGCCGGCCATCGCATTGTTCTCGATCACGGCCGCCTTGAGCTGGCTGAACGCGAGCTGCTGGATCCGGCGGTCGATCGTCAGCTCGATCGTCGCGCCGTGCTGCGCGGGAACGAGCGGGCGCGTGTCGGACACGATGCGGCCGAGCCGGTCGCGGATCACCTCGCGCTGCCCGGACGTGCCGGACAGGCGCCCGTTCGCCGCGAGCTCGACGCCTTCCTGGCCCTTGTCTTCGACGTTCGTGAAGCCGACCACGTGCGCGGCCGATTCGCCCTCCGGGTAGAAGCGCTTCGAATCGGCGATCTGCGTGATGCCGTCGATTGCGAGCTTCTCGAGCCGGCCCGCGGTGTCCGCGTCGACCTGCCGCTTGAGCAGCACGAACGTCTTGTCGTTGCCGAGGCGCCGCTTGACCTCGACGAGCGGTAGGTCGAGCAGCTTCGCGATCTGCGGATAGTCGGTATCGGCGACCTGTTTCGGGTTCGCCCAGATTTCATAGGTCGCCAGGCTGACCGCGAGCATCGCGCCGTTACGGTCGACGATGCGCCCGCGCATCGCGTCGAGCTCGATCGTGCGCTGGTAGCGCTTCTGGCCCTGGCCGACGTAGAAATCCTGGTTCGCGACCTGCACCCAGAAGGCGCGCGCGAGCAGCGCGGCGAACGCGAGGAACACAACGATCACGACCAGTTTCGAGCGCCACATCGGCAGGCGCGACGCGAGCATCGGATTCTTGGCCGCGTACGGATCGGCGGGGTGGGTCTTCTTTTTCACGCTCATGCAATGGCCGGGTCGGGCCGCCGGACGGCGGCAGGTCAGTCTGAATAATGCGATTGTAATAAATGAGTAAACGTCGTGTGGGGAAAGTATGTTCCGGCCCCGCGAAAAGGCGGGCGGCGGGCGTCAGGAAAAGCGCTGAAAAGGGGGCTGGAAAGGTGGAGCGCGAGCGGATTTTCGCCGCTGCCGCGACGATGAACGACGGGCGATCGGTGGCGTGTCGATCCGGACGTGCGGTATCCGCTACCGGTCGATCGCGGTCGTCGCCCGTATGCGATCAATTGCCCGGTTCTCGGTTATTTCTTTAATGGAGAAAAATAAAAAGCGCCCCAGAATGAGGCGCCGTTAATGCTGAATATCGAAATGACTATCGCTGAAACTGGAATAAACCCGAAAACCGCAGACGATTTATGTAAAAAATTTTCTATCGGGCGACGGAAATGAATTCCCGGTATTCCGGCTGGGTCGTGCAGCGATCGACGGCCTGCAGCCGCCATGCGCCGGGGTGATTGCCGGCGAGCACGGCGGGGCCCTGTTCGCGCTGCGTCGCACCGAACGACAGCCCCTTCAACTGGCATACGGCTTTCCCGCCGTCGGCCGCGCAGAGCGCCATCGCGCCCTCGACGTCGCGAACCTTGCCCCAAGTCGGAAGATCGATGCCCTGATGTGCCTCACGCGACCACAGTCCCTCGTCGGTATCCACCCACAGCACCGCGAAGGATTGGCGGGTTGCCGATTCGCTGCCATTAATTCGAATGGTGAGGCGCATTGGATCGTCTCCTGAAAGAAATGACACATTCGACCGTTTTGACTTGAACAGTCTAGATAGACTGGTGTGAAACGCAAGTGATAATCCGCAATAGATCCGTATTGAGTCTATTTCCGTTTCGGATGAAACGACGTCTGACGATTCCCGGTCATTGCGGCGGCGCGCGCAAACGCACGTGGCATCTGCGATTGCGGTGCTGACGCACGCATCGGTGACGGTCGAGACATGGGATGACATGGCCGGGGGCGCGTCGATCTGTCGCGCGCGGGCCGTCGCCGAAACCGGGCCGACCGACGCAATCCGGCGCTGCTCGAATGCGGTCCGACCCGATGTTTCAGCGTTTTGACCGCGCGGCCGGAACGACACACTCCGACAATCGCGTACAAATCGGCACACTTTCACGAAACTTTCGGGACAGACTTGCATGCGATCGGGCCCCACACTGGGAACTTCCCGATCCTGTGCCGCGGACGCCCGTCCTCGGCGGCTGCCGCCGCCTCGTGCCAGAGGCGCGATCGACGCGATCGCGGGCCGCATGCCCGATCGGGACAGCCGGGGCGCGCGTCGGCCCCGGCCCGGCCGGTGAGCCGTGCGCAGCCCGCAACCGCGGGCGTCGCGCCGCCCGGCCGACTCTTCGAAGGAGACTATCGTGCTGATCTGGAAAACCGCGTTGTCGCTCAACTGGCGGACGAGCCTCGTGTCGCCGGCCAGCGCACCGGTCGCGGCGGCGAACGTCGGACGGCTGGTGCTGACCGGCGCGACCGGCTTCATCGGCAGCACCGTGCTGACGGCGCTCGTCAATGCGGGGTTGCTCGAACGCATCGTGTGCGTCGTGCGCGCGCAGGACCGCGGCCATGCCGTCGCGCGGCTGCGCGAAGCGGCGCTGCGCGCGGGGCTCGCGCCGTACTGGGCGTCGCGCCTGACCGACGCAAACGTGATCGTCGGCGCGCTCGGCGACGTGTGGCAGGGCGCCGACGCGCCGCGCCTCGCCGGCGCGACGCACGTGATCCACTGCGCCGGTCATGCGTCGCCGGCCGACGGCGCGCACCTGCAGGCGGACATCGCCGATTCGGTGCGCTTCGCCGAACGCTTCGCGCGGGCGCCGCGCCTGCAGCGCTTCGTATACGTCGGCACCGCCTATGCGCATGCGGGGCGCGGCGGCATCGTGCACGAAGAAGTCGTGGCGGGAGCCGCGGCGAACGATGTCGCGCAAGACGGCGAAGGGCTGCCCGGTGCGGTGCTCGCGGCCGACTACCTGCATGCGAAGGCGGAAACGGAGCAGCGCCTGCGCGCGCTCGGGCTGCCGCTCGTCGTCGTGCGGCCGTCGCACGTCGTCGGCCATACGGTGCTCGGCACGCGGCCCGCGCCGAATTCGTTCTGGATGTTCCGGCTTGCGCATGCGGCGCGCCGCTTCACCGCGCGGCCGATGACGCGCATCGACATCGTGTCGGTCGACGACGTGGCGCGTGCGACGATGCTGCTGGCCGTCAAGCCGACGCTCGCGCACGATCTCTATCACGTGTCGGCCGGCGACGAGGCGCCGCAGGTCGCGCAAATCGTGCGCGCGATGGACGAGGCGGCGGGGATGACGGGGGCGCCGCGCTACGCGGCGTGCGCGCCGGCCGAGTTGCCGCTCGTGGTGCGCGACGTGCTCGGGCGGCCCGATCCGGCACTCGAGCGCGTGATCGGCCGGGCGCTGCAGCGCTGCGCGGAATTCGCGACGGTCGATCGCGTGTTCGACAACAGCCGCGTGCGCGACGAAATCGATTTCGAGCCGTTGCCGTTCATCGATTACGTCGAGGAATGCATGCGCACGTCGCGCGGCGTTGCCGTGACCGAGCTGATGCGCGGCGCGATGCACTGACCGCCCGCGCTGCACCGGCGCCTGTTCCCGCAGCTGGCGGGAACGGGCGCCATCGTCACGCGTTGCCGCCGAGTTCGATGAGCCGGTCCAGCGCGCGATAGATGTCTTCGAGGCCGTCCTGGCCGAAGCGCGATTCGAGCTGCCGGTATTGCTCGTCGATGCGCGGACCGATTTCCGTGACGAGCTTCCTGCTTTGCGGCGTCAGGCTGACCAGCAGCCGGCGCTGATCCTCCTGCGCGCGCGTGCGCGTGATCAGCCCGTCGCGTTCCATCCGTTCCAGCACGCCCGTGAGGCTCGGGCTCAGGATGCAGCAGCGCCGCGCGATCTGTCCCGCTTCGAGCGCGTGCGTCGGTTCGCCGTCGAGCACGCGGATGATCCGCCATTGCTGTTCGGTCAGCGCGAATTCCTTGAGAATGGGGCGGAACAGGCCCATCAGCGTTTCGCGGGCCTCGAGCAGCAGCATGGCAAGGTTGCGATGGTCGAGCGTACGGTTCATCGGGGTGGACAGTGGACGGGGACGCATCAATCTTAGCAGCCGAAGCTGGTGAATTTCGCGTATCAGGGTAATCGAGGTTGCCGGCACCCGATTGTTTACTTAAGATGTTAAGTATTGACGATGCGCCGCGACGCGCGGCAGGGGAATGACGCATGGAGCTGTCTTGCACGACCGTCGCGGCGGCGCCGCCGCCGTTGCCGGTCGCCATCGGCACCGTCTACGGTGCGCTGCTCAACGAGCGCGCGGCGCTCGATTCGCTCGGCGATGCGGTGAACGCACCGCCTTACGGCCGCCCGCCGCAGGCGCCGATCCTTTACATCAAGCCGGCCAACACGCATGCGGCCGACGGCGCGGCCGTCGTCGTGCCGGCCGGCGTCGATGCACTCGAGATCGGCGCGTCGGTGGCCGTCGTGTTCGCCCGGCGCGCCACGCGCGTGCCGGCCGCGCAGGCGCTCGACTACGTGCACGGCTTCACGCTCGCGAGCGACGTGTCGGTGCCGCATCCCGATTACTACCGTCCGGCCGTGCGCTTCAAGTGCCGTGACGGTTTCTGCCCGCTGGGCCCGGCGATCGTGCCGGCCGCCGCGCTGGCCGATGTCGACGCGCTCGCACTGACCGTGCGGATCGACGGCGAGGTGGTCGCATCGGCGTCGACCGCGACGCTGATTCGCCCCGTGCGCGAACTGATCGCCGACGTGACGGCGTTCATGTCGTTCGACGCGGGCGACGTGCTGCTGCTCGGCGTCGCCGGCGGTGCACCGCGTGCCCGCGCGGGCTGCACGATCGAGATCGCCGCCGCCGGCATCGGCACGCTGCGGCACACGCTGATTGCGGAGGAGACACGATGAAGACGGCGCGCGTGATCTACAACGGTGCACTGCATGCGGCCGAGCCGGCCGGCGACGGCGCGATCCGCCTCGACACGGGGCGCGTGGTGGCCGAGGACCTGGTCGCATGGCTGCCGCCCGTCGCGCCGCGCACGACGTTCGCGCTCGGCCTCAACTACGCCGACCACGCGAAGGAACTCGCGTTCAAGGCGCCGAGCGAGCCGCTGATCTTCCTGAAGGGGCCGAACACGTTCATCGGCCACCGGTCGCGCACCGTGCGGCCGGCGGATGCCACCCACATGCACTACGAGTGCGAGCTGGCCGTCGTGATCGGCCGGCCCGCGCGCAACGTGAGCCGCGCGCAGGCGATCGACCATGTGGCCGGCTACACGGTCGCGAACGACTACGCGATCCGCGATTATCTCGAGAACTACTACCGCCCGAACCTGCGCGTGAAGAACCGCGACACCTGCACGCCGCTCGGGCCGTGGTTCGTCAGCCGCGACGAGGTCGGCGACGCGGGCGACCTGACGCTGCGCACGACGGTGAACGGCCGGGAGACGCAGCGCGGCAGCACGCGCGACATGATCTTCGACGTGCCGGCGCTGATCGAGCACATCAGCAGCTTCATGACGCTCTCGCCGGGCGACCTGATCCTGACCGGCACGCCCGAGGGGCTGGCAGACACGCAGCCGGGCGACGAGGTCGTGACCGAAATCGAAGGGATTGGCCGGCTCATGAACACGATCGTCGCCGAAGCAGACTATTATCGCGCCGGCTGAGCCCGTCGCCCAAGGAGAACCCATGACCATCAAGCACTGGATCGACGGCCGCGAAGTCGAGAGCCGAGAGACCTTCACGACGCTGAATCCTGCGACGGGCGACGTGATCGCCGACGTCGCGTCGGCCGGCGAGGCCGAAGTCGACGCGGCGGTGGGCGCGGCGAAGGAAGCGTTCCCGAAATGGGCGAGCACGCCTGCGAAGGAGCGCGCGAAGCTGATGCGCAAGCTCGGCGAGCTGATCGAGAAGAACGTGCCGATGCTCGCGGCGCTGGAGACGCAGGACACCGGCCTGCCGATCGCGCAGACGAGCAAGCAGCTGATTCCGCGCGCATCCGAGAACTTCAACTTCTTCGCGGAAGTGTGTGTGCAGATGAACGGCCGCACCTATCCGGTCGACGACCAGATGCTGAACTACACGCTGTACCAGCCGGTCGGCGTGTGCGCGCTGGTGTCGCCGTGGAACGTGCCGTTCATGACCGCGACATGGAAGACGGCGCCGTGCCTCGCGCTCGGCAACACGGCCGTGCTGAAGATGTCGGAGCTGTCGCCGCTGACGGCCGACCAGCTCGGCCGGCTCGCGCTCGAAGCCGGCATTCCGCCCGGCGTGCTGAACGTCGTGCAGGGCTACGGCGCGACCGCCGGCGACGCGCTGGTGCGGCATCCGGACGTGCGTGCGGTGTCGTTTACCGGCGGCACGGTCACGGGCAAGCGGATCATGGAGCGCGCGGGCCTCAAGAAGTATTCGATGGAACTCGGCGGCAAGTCGCCGGTGCTGATTTTCGACGACGCGGATTTCGACCGTGCGCTCGATGCGTCGCTGTTCACGATCTTCTCGATCAACGGCGAACGCTGCACCGCGGGCTCGCGGATCTTCGTGCAGCGCACGATCTACGACCGCTTCGTGCAGGAATTCGCGCGCCGCGCGAACAACCTGGTGGTCGGCGATCCGTCCGATCCGGCCACGCAGCTCGGCGCGATGATCACGCGCCAGCACTGGGAGAAGGTGACGGGCTACATCCGCATCGGCGAGCAGGAAGGCGCGCGCGTGGTCGCTGGCGGCGCGGACAAGCCGGCGGGCCTGCCCGCCCATCTGCGCAACGGTAACTTCGTGCGGCCGACCGTGTTCGCCGACGTCGACAACCGGATGCGCATCGCGCAGGAAGAGATTTTCGGGCCGGTCGCGTGCCTGATCCCGTTCGAGGACGAAGCAGAAGGGCTGCGGCTCGCGAACGACACGTCGTACGGCCTCGCGTCGTACATCTGGACGCAGGACGTCGGCAAGGTGCATCGCCTCGCGCGCGGCATCGAGGCCGGGATGGTGTTCGTGAACAGCCAGAACGTGCGCGACCTGCGCCAGCCGTTCGGCGGTGTGAAGGAATCGGGCACCGGGCGCGAGGGCGGCGAGTACAGTTTCGAGGTGTTCGCGGAGATCAAGAACGTGTGCATCTCGATGGGTTCGCATCACATTCCGCGCTGGGGCGTGTGACGGGCGCGGGTCGTTTCGCCGCAAGCACGAACGATATGGAGACTTGAACGATGGGCAAACTGTCCCTCGCCGCGAAAATCACGCACGTGCCATCGATGTACCTGTCGGAAATGCCCGGCAAGCATCACGGCTGCCGCGCAGCGGCGATCCGCGGCCATCAGCTGATCGGCGAGCGCTGCCGCGCGCTCGGCGTCGACACGATCGTCGTGTCGGACGTGCACTGGCTCGTCAACGCGGGTTATCACGTGAACTGCAATGCGCGGTTCGCCGGTACGTACACCAGCAACGAGCTGCCGCATTTCATCCGCGACATGCAGTACGCGTATCCGGGCAACCCGGCGCTCGGCCGGCTGATCGCCGAGACGGCCAGCGCACGCGGGATCGCGACGCGTGCACACGAGATCGACAGCCTCGAGCTCGAATACGGCACGCTCGTGCCGATGCGCTACATGAACGGCGACCAGCACTTCAAGGTCGTGTCGATCGCCGGCTGGTGCATGTGGCACACGCTCGACGAAAGCCGGCGTTTCGGCGAGGCGCTGCTCGAAGCGATCGAGAAGAGCGATTCGAACGTCGCGTTCCTCGCGAGCGGTTCGCTGTCGCACCGCTTCAACGACAACGGCAGCCCCGAGGAATCGATCCACCAGATCAGCCGCGAATTCTTCCGGCAGGTCGACCTGCGCGTGGTCGAGCTGTGGAAGCAGGGCGATTTCAAGACGTTCTGCGCGATGCTGCCCGAGTACAACACGCATTGCCACGGCGAAGGCGGCATGCACGACACGGCGATGCTGCTCGGCCTGCTCGGATGGGATCGTTACGACAAGCCTGTCGAGATCGTCACCGACTATTTCGCGAGTTCGGGCACGGGGCAGATCAACGCGATCTTTCCGCTGCCGTGAACGTTGTCGCCCCGCATCCGACATCCGACTGAAAAGCCTGGAGTCCGAAAGTAAGTGCTGAAGCACCAACTTGATCCGACATAAGCGCCAAAGCGCCGACTCGGGTCGACAGGAGATTGGCCATGCCCCATATCGTCGTCGAATACACCGCGAACATCCGCGACGACGCGCGCATTCCCGCGCTGCTGCGCACGATCAATGCAACACTGATCGCGCAGGGCGGCGTGTTCCCGACCGGCGGCATCCGCTCGCGCGCGATCGAGCTGCAGGACTACTGCGTCGCCGACGGCACGGAGGACGACGCGTTCGTCCACGTGACGCTGAAGATCGGCTCGGGCCGCAGCGACGACACGAAGAAGGCCGCGTGCGATGCGCTGTTCGACGCGATCAAGGCCCATTTCGCCGAGCTGTACGCGAAACGCTATCTCGCGCTGTCGATGGAACTGACCGAGTTCAGCGAAAGCGGCTCGTACAAGCACAACAACATCCACGCCCGCTACAAGCGGGCCGGCTGACCCCATTCCCGATCCCGATCCGACCATGCTCGAACCCGCCATCATCGACCAGCTCGCGCAACGTCTGCACGACGCCGAGCGCGAGCGCAAGCAGATCCGCCAGATCTCGCTCGACCATCCAGACATCACGATCGACGACGCATACGCGATCCAGCGCGCGTGGGTGACCCTCAAGCTCGCGGAAGGCCGCACGCTGAAGGGACACAAGATCGGCCTCACGTCGAAGGCGATGCAGAACACGTCGCAGATCGACGAACCCGACTACGGCGCGCTGCTCGACGACATGTTCTTCGCGGACGGCGGCACGATCCCGACCGGCCGCTTCATCGTGCCGCGCGTCGAGGTCGAGCTTGCGTTCGTGCTCGGCAAGCGGCTTTCGGGCCCGAACTGCACGATCTTCGACGTGTACGACGCGGTCGATTACGTGGTGCCCGCGCTCGAGATCATCGATGCGCGCAGCCAGTCGATCGACCCCGATACGAAACGGCCGCGCAAGGTGTTCGACACGATCGCCGACAACGCGGCGAACGCGGGCGTCGTGATCGGCGGGCGGCCGGTGCGGCCGCAGGATGTCGACCTGCGCTGGGTCGCGGCGATCATGTCGCGCAACGGCGTGGTCGAGGAAACGGGCGTTGCGGCCGGCGTGCTGAACCATCCGGCGAACGGCGTCGCGTGGCTCGCGAATCGTCTGTCGCGCTTCGACGTCGCGCTGGAGCCCGGGCAGATCGTGCTCGGCGGCTCGTTCACGCGGCCGTGCGCGGCGCGGCCGGGCGACACGTTCAGCGTCGACTACGGCCCGCTCGGGACGATCCAGTGCTACTTCGAGTGAGCGGGCGATGCGGATTCCTTCGAATGTCTTCAAGGCCGCGCTCGCACGCGGCGATGCGCAGGTCGGGCTGTGGCTCGGCCTCGCGAACCCGTACAGCGCCGAAGTTGTCGCGGGCGCCGGTTTCGACTGGCTGCTGATCGACGGCGAGCATGCGCCGAACACGGTGCCGACGATCCTCGCGCAACTGCAGGCGATCGCGCCGTATCCGTCGCATCCGGTCGTGCGCGTGCCGTGGAACGATCCGGTGATCGTCAAGCAGGTGCTCGATCTCGGCGCGCAGACGCTGCTGGTGCCGATGGTGCAAAGCGCCGACGAAGCGCGCGCGGCCGTTGCCGCGACGCGTTACCCGCCGCACGGGATTCGCGGCGTCGGCAGCGCGCTGGCGCGTGCATCGCGATGGAGTCGCGTCGGCGACTACCTGCACCGCGCGAACGACGAGATGGCCGTGCTCGTGCAGGTCGAGACGCGCGCGGGGCTCGATGCGATCGACGCGATTGCGCGGGTCGAAGGCGTCGACGGCGTGTTCATCGGGCCGGCCGATCTGGCGGCCGATCTCGGGCATCTCGGCAATCCGGGGCACCCGGACGTGCAGGCCGCGATCGACGGCGCGATCCGGACGATCAAGGCGGCCGGCAAGGCGCCCGGTATTCTGAGTGCGGATGAAGCGGCGGCGCGGCGTTATCTGGAAGCGGGTGCGCTGTTCGTCGCGGTCGGTGTCGATACGACGCTGCTGGCGAGAAGCGCGGAGCGGCTCGCGGCGCAGTTCAAGGCGGTATCCCGGCCGACGGAAAGGAATCGTGACACGACGTATTGAGCGCGAGTCTGTGGCAGACAAGCCCAGCAACGCAGAGGCACTGCCTGACGAATCGGAGAATCGGCACAAGGTTTCGCAACGGGACCGAATGTCCTCGCTTGAATTGAATGCGATTCCGTATCGCGATGCGGCGGTTCGTCGGCGTATCCGCGCCATTGGCCTGCTACGTTGCGGAGAAAAATGCGATCCAGCGATCGTGGATGTGATGGCGGAATTGAGTGAGCAGGCGCAAGCGTTGGGGATGGGTTACGACTGACTTCCAGTTATCCTGACTTCTGATATTCCCGCTTCCATATACCGCCCCGGCGTCGTCCCCAGCGCGCGCCGGAACATGTCGATGAACGCGCTCACGTTGTCGTACCCGAGATCGAGTGCGATCGTCGTCACCGGCACGCCGTCGGCGATTTTCTCCAGCGCTCGCAGCAGCCTTGCCTGCTGACGCCACTGGGCAAACGTCAGCCCTGTCTCGGCGACGAAACGGCGGCTCATCGTCCGTGCGCTGATGCCGGCCCATTCGGCCCATTCCTCCAGCCGCCGGTTGTCCGCGAGGTTCGTGGCGAGTGCGTCGGTGATCCTGATGAGCCGCGGGTCCTGCGGCCGTACCAGCCCCAGCGATTCGACTTCCGAAGCAGCGATTTCATCGAGGATCACGTCGGCGATCCGCGTCTGCGCGGCATCGAGTTCCGAATCGCCCCAGCTTGCCGCGCGCTGCACGGCTTCCCGCAGCAGCGGCGACGCACGGATCGCGCGAGGCGCATCCGGCAGTGCCGCGCAGCGCGCTTCGGCGACGAACGCCGACCAGCCGGAAATCGGCCCGAACGAGCGCAGCGAATGCCGGCAATGCGGCGGAATCCAGATCGCGTGGATCGCCGGCACGACCCACTCCTGGTCGTCGAGACCGATCGTCAGCAGCCCGCTCAGCGCACCGACGAGCTGGCCGCGCGCATGCGCGTGCGGCGCGGTCACGCGCGGGTCGCGTTGCGAAAGAACGGCGGCGACGACGAACGGGCCGTCGTCGGACGTGACGAATCGGGCGGGCAGGAGCGGATCGGACATGGCCGGATAACGGTATCGAATGGCTGTTATACCGGAGATCGGCCGGCTTCGCACGCCTACACTGCGTCCATCGATAACAACTGGAGTGCGACGCGATGCGAGCCGAACAAATGCTTCCCGACCATGCCGACCGGATCGATGCCGGCGGAACGACGATCCGCAAGGGCACCATCGGCGCGTTTCTGGTCAATGCGCGCGTGCTGACCGATCCCGACGCCACGCCCGCCGACCGGGCACGTGCGGAAACCGACACGATCGACGCGTTGCCCGCGCTGCGCGCGATCGGCCTGTTCGACGTGATGGAAGTGCGCGATCCCGCGCTGCGCGCGTGGCTCGACGCACGCTGACGTCCGCCGCAATCGTCGATCGAGATCCCCGATTCAAGGAGCCACCATGAAAGCCGCAGTCGTGAAGGGCGCCGGCGAGCGTCCCGTCCATATGGAATTCGAACCACCGCGCGCGATGCCGGGCCACCGTCTGATCGACGTGGCGGCGTCCGCGCTGAGCCGGATCGCGCAGGGGCGCGCGTCCGGCACGCATTACTCGTCGGATGGACGTTATCCGTTCGTCGTCGGCGTCGACGGCGTGGGCCGTCGCGACGACGGGCAGCGCGTCTATTTCTTCGGTGCCCCCGCGCCGTTCGGCGCGATGGCTGAACGCACGATCGTGCCGGACACGCAGTGCGTGCCGCTGCCGGACGGGCTCGACGACGTCACGGCCGCGGCGATCGCGATTCCCGGGATGTCGTCGTGGGCCGCGCTGACCGAACGTGCGCGGCTCGTCGCGGGCGAGACGGTGCTGGTCAACGGCGCAACGGGCACGTCGGGCCGGCTGGCGGTGCGGGTCGCGAAGCATCTCGGCGCCGCGAAGGTGATCGCGACAGGCCGCAACGCGGTCGCGCTGGACGCTTTGCTGAACGCCGGCGCGGACGCCGTCGTGTCGCTGCAGCAGGACGACGCGCATCTGGCGCGTGCGCTCGAACCGCATTTGCGCGCGGGCGTGGACGTCGTGCTCGACTATCTGTGGGGTGCCAGCGCGCAGACGCTGCTGGTTGCCGCGGCGAAGGCGGCGCCCGATGGCCGCCGGCTGCGTTTCGTGCAGATCGGCTCGCTCGGCGGCGCGGACGTGCTGTTGCCAGGCGCGGTGCTGCGCGCAACCGCAATCGAATTGATGGGCAGCGGCCTCGGCAGCGTGTCGCTGCCGCGTTTGCTGGCTTCGGTGCGCGGCGTGTTCGACGCGGCCGGCCCGGCGCGGCTGACGATCGAGACGCGCACCGTGCCGCTGTCGGCTGTCGGCGAACACTGGGGCGATACGGACAGTCTCGTGCGCACGGTGTTCATGATGCGCGGCGAGTGAACGGCGACCGAACCGCAGCGGGGCCGGCTCGGCGCGATGAACGAGCTGTGCGGCGACAACCGGCTATCCGTCGTGATGCCGCCGCGCATGCGGGGAAAGCAAGGCGGTCGCGGGCGTAACACACCCGTCGCCACCCGCTGCATCAGGCTCGGAACCGCCTGATGCCGCCGCGCATGCGGGGAAAGTAGGGCGGCCGCGGGTGAAGCTCACCCGTCGCCACCCGCCGCGTCAGGCTCAGAACCGCTGCTGAATCCCCGCCGTGACACCGACCTGCGTCGTGCCGTATCCCGCGAAATCGCGTGACACGCCGACCTTCTGGTCGTGCTTAGCGATCGCGAACGCGCCGGCTGCGTACAGCACCGTGCGCTTGGACAGCGCGTACTGTGCACGCAGCGACACGAGCGTCGGATCGGCGTCGGTGCCGCCCTTGATGTTCTGGTGATAGACGGCCGCGATCAGCGAGAACGTCGGCGTGAACTGGTACGACCCGCCGATCCAGACCATGTCGCTCAACTGGTTCGCCGCCGTCGTGCGGAACGTGCGTTTGTAATTGCGATAACCGGCCATCGTCTTCAGGTTGCCGAAGTCGTAGCTCAGGCCCGCGTGGATGCCCTGGATGTAGTTGACCGTATCGGCCGGCGTGACGCTGTCGGCCGCGCCGTTCTGCCGGTCGAACGTGACCACCGCCGCGAACGGGCCCGTCTCGTAGCCGAGAGCGAAATCGTATTTCGAGCTGGTTTTCACGCTGCCCGGCACGTTGCCGAAGCCGTACAGCGCGCCGAACTTGAAGCCGCTGAATTCGCCGTCGTAGCGCACCGCGTTCGACGAGCGCGTGAACAGGCCGTCCTTGCGGCCGCCGGTCGCCATCGACGAGGTCGCCCACGAATAGTTCTGCGCGTAACCCATCGGGTCGAACGGCAGCATGTAGTCGTAGGTGACGGTGAAGTTGCGGCCGAGCGACAGCTCGCCCCATTTGCCTTTCAGGCCGACCGTCGCGCGGCGCGCGAAGATCGAGTCGGGGCCGTCGTCGAAGGCGCCGTTCGCGAGATCGATCCCGCTTTCGAGTCGGAAGATCGCCTTCAGCCCGCCGCCGAGATCCTCGACGCCGCGCAAGCCCCAGCGCGACGTGTTCTTGTTGCCGGACTTGAGCTTGAACGAGTTGCCGCCCTGTGGCGCCGCGTGGTTCGTATATTCGATGCCGGCATCCATGATCCCGTACATCGTGACCGACGACTGCGCGTGCGCGGCGGGCGCGGCGATGCAGGCCGCGGCGGCCGAGCCCGTAAGGACTACTGTGCGAATGGAACGTTCTGCGCGTGACTTCATTGACGGTGTCTCCTTGGTTCTTGTGGGTTGGGTGAAACAGGTGCTGCGCGCAACGAGCCGTGGCGGGCGCCGCAAGACGTTCGCCGTACCTGCAAGTCGTCGCATGGCGCGATGCGTGCGGCATGCAGGTACGGCGGCGCGCGGGCCGCCGCGATCGGGTCAGCCCGCTTTCGCGAACGCCCAGCAGTCGTTGGTCGGGAATTCGAGCCAGTGCTTGCCGGCCGCGCGCGGCGCGTGGCCAAACGCGCGCAGGCGCATGTCGCCGCAATGGAACAGGTATTCCCAGCGGTCGCCGAGATACATCGACGTGACGAGGTCGGCCTGAAGCCGGTTCGCGCCGGGGCCGTCGGTAACCTGCACGCGCTCGAGTCGGATCACGGCCTGCGCGTCCTGGCCGGGCGCGAACGTGTCGCGCGCGAGCGCGCGCAGCTCCCAGCCGTCGCCGGCGAGCGTCACGCATTCACCGTCGATCGCGGCGACGCGCGCGTCGATCCGGTTGTTGCTGCCCATGAACTCGGCCGTGTACAGCGAACGTGGCGCGCCGTACAGCTCGGCCGGCGTGCCTTCCTGCTCGATGCGGCCGTTGCGCAGCAGCAGGATGCGGTCGGACATCGCCATCGCCTCGGTCTGGTCGTGCGTCACGCACAGTGCCGACAGCCCGAGCGACACGATCAGCTCGCGCAGCCACGCGCGCGCTTCCTCGCGCAGCTTCGCGTCGAGGTTCGACAGCGGCTCGTCGAGCAGGATCACCGGCGGGTTGTAGACGAGCGCGCGCGCGATCGCGACGCGCTGCTGCTGGCCGCCCGACAACTGATGCGGAAAGCGTTCCGCGAGATGGCCGAGGCCGAGCTGGTCGAGCGCGGTCTGCACGCGGCGCTTCTGTTCGGCGGGTGCGACGCGGCGCAGCTTCAGCCCGTAACCGACGTTCTCCGCGACGGTGCGGTGCGGCCACAGCGCATACGACTGGAACACGAGGCCGAGCGAGCGCTGCTCGACGGGCAGGTCGACGCGCTTCGCGCCGTCGAAGAACACGCGGTCGTCGAGCTGGATGCGGCCGTCGGACGGCTGTTCGAGGCCGGCCACCGCACGCAGCAGCGTGGTCTTGCCGCTGCCCGACGCGCCGAGCAGGCACACGACTTCGCCGGCCTTCAGTTCGAACGACACGCCCTTGAGGATCGGATTGGCGCCGTAGCTGAGATGCAGGTCGTCGACGATGAGCTTATCCATGAAGTTTCACTCCGAAACGCAGGGCCACGCCGAGACCGGCGCCGACCATCGCGATGTTGATGACAGAAAGCGCGGCGACCTGGTCGACGGCGCCGGTCGCCCACAGCGACACGAGCAGCGCGCCGATCACTTCGGTGCCGGGCGACAGCAGGTAGACGGCCGTCGAGTATTCGCGCTCGAAGATCATGAAGATCAGCAGCCACGCGGCGAGCAGGCCGAAGCGCACGAGCGGCAGCGTCACGTCGAGCGACACGCGGCTGCGCGTCGCGCCGACGCTGCGGCCGGCTTCCTCGAGCTCGGGGCCGACCTGCAGCAGCGCACTCTGGATGAGCCGCATCCCGTATGCGAGCCACACGACCGTATACGCGATCCAGATGCTCCACATCGAGTTCTTCAGCTCGCGCAGGCCGGGGACGAACAGGAAGATCCACAGGAACGCGAGACCGGCGAGCAGGCCGGGCACCGCGCGCGGCAGCAGCACCAGATAGTCGAGCAGCTTGGTTGCCCAGTCGGGGCGGCGGTGGCCGGCGAACGCAACGAGCGAGTAGAAGCCGACCGCGAGCGCACCGCCGATCACGCCGATGCCGAGCGTGTTGACGATCGCGCGCACCAGGTTGTCCTGCTCGAACAGCTCGATGAAGTTCGACAGCGTCAGCACTTCGGCGAGCGCGACGCCTTCGCCCCAGTTGGTCACGAACGCGCGCAGCACGATGCCCGAGATCGGCACGATCACGGTCAGCATCAGCCACAGCGCGACGATCGCGAGCGCGACCCAGCGCCATACGCCGAGCGGCAGCACCGTCGCGCGGCCGGCCTTGCCTTTCACGGTGACGAAGCGGTTCGCGGTTTTCAGCAGGTGGCGCTGCAGCAGCACGAGCGGGAACGTGATCGCGACGATGCACACCGCGACCGCGGCCATCAGGTGATACGACGGCACGCCGAGCTTGTTGGTCAGCTTGTACAGGTAGGTCGCGAGTACGAGATGGCCTTCCGGATCGCCGAGCACGAGCGGCAGCCCGAACACCTCGAAGCCGAGGAAGAACACCAGCACGCCGGCGAACAGCAGCGCGGGCATCGTCATCGGCAGGCTCACGTCGAGCGCGACGCGGAACGGGCGGGCGCCCGTCACGCGCGCGGCTTCCTCGACGTCCGAGCCGAGGTTGCGCAGCGCGGCCGACGAATACAGATACACGTGCGGCACGTGCGTGAGGCCGACGATCACCGTGATCGCGAAGATCGAATACACGTTCCAGGGCACGTTTTGCACCCCGAACAGTTCCTTGAACCACACCGAGTAGAAGCCGACCGGGCCGGCCGCGACCACGTAGCCGAACGCGAGCACCATCGGCGACACGAACACCGGCGTGAGCAGCAGCGGTTCGAGCCAGCGGCGGCCGGGCAGGTCGGTGCGCACCATCAGGAACGCGAGGATGCCGCCGAGCGGGATCGAGATGAACAGCATCCCGCCGGCGATGATGAACGAGTTCTTCACGGCCGACCAGAAGTCGGGATCGCTGAAGATGAAGCGGAAACCTTCGATGCCGAGCGTCTTGTTCGCGTCGAAGAACGGCGCGGACAGCAGGCTCTGGAACAGGATGAAGCCGAGCGGCAGCGCGACCGCGACGGTCAGTACCGCGACGACGATCCAGCGCAGCATGCCGGCGAGCGGCTGCAGGCTGTTGACCGGCAGCGTGGGAATCGCGTCGCGCTGGCCGGTGGCGGGCGCAACGGCCGGCGCCGTTGAGCGTGTGCTGGTTGAAAGCATGAGTTCGCCCCTGCGGCCATCCGGATGGCCGCCTCTAGGAAGTCGGTGAGGGGAAGCGGCCGCCCGCGCGATGCGTGGCGGGCGGCCGGCGGTCAGCGGATCAGCGCTTGATCGCCTGCTGCCATTGCTTCAGGAAGGCCAGGCGCTTCGACTGGTCGAGATAGACGAGCAGGCCGGTGCCGATCTGGATCGGCTTCAGCGAATCGCCGAGCTCCTTCGTCAGGCTCGCGGCCGACGTTTCGCCCGTGACGTCCGCGCGAATCGCGTACAGGTTCGCCTGGTTCGCGATCAGCGTCTGGCCGCGCTTCGACAGCAGGTAGTCGACCCACAGCTTCGCGGCGTTCGGGTTCTTCGCCTTCTTCGAGATCGTCGCGAGGCGGCTCACGACCTGCGTGTAGTCCTTAGGAAACACATAGCCGATCGACTTGTCCTTCTTTGCCTTCGCGTATGCATACGAACCGATGATGTTGTAGCCGATCAGGTTCTCGCCCGACGAGATCCGCTCCATCATCGCGCCCGTGCTCGACTGCAGCTTCGGGCCGGTCGCGCCGATCGCCTTCACGAGCTCCCACGTGACCTTCTCGTTCACGTGCGCGTCCTGCGTCAGATAGTTGAAGCCGACGCCCGATTTCTCGATGTCGTAGGTCGTGACCTTGCCCTTGAACTTGTCGGCCTGCGTGGTGAGCAGCTTGATCAGGTCGGCGCGCGTCGTCGGCACTTCGTTCTCGGGGATCAGGCGCTTGTTGTAGACGATCGCGAGCGGCTCGAAGGTCGTGCCGTACGCCTGCTTCTGGTATTGCGCCCATTGCGGCACGTTCGGGCTTTCGGGCGAATCGTAGGACGCCATCAGGCCGTCGTTGACGAGCTTGACCTGCAGGTCCATCGCCGAACTCCACAGCACGTCGGCGCTGGTGCTGCTCGCCGCGTTCTCGCTGATGTAGCGGTTGTACAGCTCGGTGCTGTTCATGTCGTTGTACTCGACCTTCACGCCGTACAGGCTTTCGAAGTCCTTGATCAGCGGACGCACGAGGCCCGTGTCGGTCGTCGAGTAGACGATCAGCTTGCCTTCCTTCTTCGCGGCGTCGATCACGCCCTGGTAGTTACCCGGATACCCGGCCGGAACCTGCGCGACGGCGCTGCCGGCGGCAGTGCCCAGGACGATCGCCAGCGCGGCGGCGAGGTGCTTCGGTGCAAACGGCATGTCTTCCTCCAGTTACCCATAGATGTTGTTCGAGTGACGCGGATGTTAATTGCGAGGCACTTTCAGCCTGCTTTCATTTCGGTTCACAATCGTGTCGTTTGTGTCATGGATTTCCCGAGGTCGAAACGGCTGCGGCCGCGGTATTCGCGGCGCGCAGGGTGGTTTGATGGGGAGGGAGGCGAGTGGCCGCGGGACGCGGCGATGACGGTTATGCGGGTTGCGCCAGCAGCTTGCCGAGGATCCGGCCGCCATGCCGCGCGTGCGCGGCCGTCAGCGCCGAATACCCGACGACGACGCCCGTTTCGCACTCGGCGCTTCGGCAGAATCCGCGGATCGTCTGCAACGCGATGCCGGCCGCGTGGGCCTGCGCGACGTACGATGCGTCGTCCATCCCGGGCGGCAGCCACAGCACGAAATGAAATCCCGCGTGTTCGCCAGACACCGTGTACTGCCCGCCGGCGTGCTTCGCCAACTGGTCGAGCACGATGTCGCGCCGCTGCCGGTACGCGTGGCGGCTGGCGCGCAGGTGCTTCGCAAAGTCGCCGTGTCCGATGAAGCGGGCCAGCGCGAGCTGGGGTGCCACGCCGACGGAGCGCGCGGTCGCATGCCACACGGCCGACAGCATCGGCCGCAATTCCGCCGGCACGACCATGAAGCCGATGCGCAGCCCCGAGAACAGCGTCTTGTTGAATGAGCCGCAGTAGATCACGCGATCGCATGCGTCGAGCGATTTCAGCGCCGGTAGCGGAGCGGCCTGGTAGCTGAATTCACCGTCGTAGTCGTCCTCGATGATCCATGCCCGGTTGCGCTGCGCCCAGTCGAGCAGTTCGAGCCGGCGCGACACCGACATCGTGACGCCGAGCGGCGCCTGATGGGCGGGCGTCACGTACGCCGCGCGCGCACCGGGATGGCGATCCAGCGACGACGTGTCGATGCCTTCCCGATCAACCGGCACGTCGATCACGGTCGCACCGGCCATCGTGAAAATCTGCCAGGCCGACGCATAGCCGGGATCTTCCATCAGCACCGTCGAGCCGGGCGTAAGCAGCGTTCGCGCGACGAGATCGATCGAATGCCGGATGCCGGTCGTGATGAAAATGTCGCCGGCGTCGCACGGGATGCCGCGGTATTCCCGCAGGTACGCGGCGATTTCGGTGCGCAGGCTTTCGACGCCTTGCGCAGGCGTCGCCCCGAGGTCGTTCGCCGTCGCGGCAAGCAGGCTTGCCCCGAGCGCCTTCTTCCATTGCTGCATCGGCATCAGGTCGGGATCGGCGAGCCGCGCGACGAACGGCGCGCCGGGGCGCACGCCATGTTCCGGCGCGATCGCATCGGTCGCGCCGGCCGGCGCGCGGGGCGTGTCGGGGCGATGGAGGTTGCCGTCGCGCGACTGCGCGGCCGCGCGCAGATAGCTGTCCGGCACCACCGCGCAGACCCGCGACCCGGAGCCGCGCGTGCGTGCGATGTAGCCCTCGGAGCACAGCAGGTCGTACGCCGCTTCGACGGTTCCCCGCGCGACGCCCCAGCGCGCGGCAAGGGTCCGGCTGGACGGCAGCGGGCCGTCGCCGGGAAGCAGGCGCTTCAGGATCGCGTCGCGAATCGCGTCGGCAATGCACGCCTGCTTCGACTGCGGGCTTCCTGTCGACAGCCCGGAAGGGCACGGCAGATCAAGCGGAATCGCGGCTTTGCCTCGTGCCATAGTGGTCTAGTCAGTGTTCTATTTAATGGCCCTTCAGCTTATATCACTTCCCCCTTAAATTGCTGTCGACCGCACCCACCCGACCGGAGACGGACTTACCGCATGAAGACGCGTTCATTGCCCCAGCGGGGCTGGTTGTTCCTGTTGATGCTCGTCGTGTGCCTGCCGCGGGTCACGATTGATGTCTACCTGCCGTCGCTGCCTGCGATGGCGGATGCGTTGCATGGCAGCGACGCCCAACTGCAGCTCACGCTGACCCTATACATGGTCGGCTATGCGCTGTCGATGCTGGTGTCGGGGCCGCTGTCCGATCGGTACGGCCGCCGTCCCGTTCTCCTCGGCGGCCTGTGCCTTTACGTGATCGCGAGCGTTGCCTGCGCGCTGTCGACCAGCATCCCGGCGATCATCGCCGCACGCATCTTCCAGGCGCTCGGCGGCTGCAGCGGAACCGTGATCGGGCGGGTCATCGTGCGCGAGCGCTTTCCGACCGCCATGCAGGCCTCCATGCTCAGCCGCATCTCGGCCGGCATGGCGCTGTCGCCGGTGATCGCACCGCTGGCCGGAAGCGCGATCGCCGAATGGCTCGGATGGCGCGGCGTGTTCGGCTGGCTGGCGGCGGGCGGGCTCGTCGCGACGGCGATGGTGCTCCGTTATTTGCCGGAGACCCGCGAAAGCGAGACGCGGCCCGAGCCGGGTCCGGGGCTCCTGCGAACCTACGCGGGCCTGCTCCGCGAGCGCCGGTTCCTGCGTTACTCGCTGGCGATCAGTTTCGTTTACTGCACCTACTTTCCGTTCATCGCGGAATCGTCGACGCTGTTCCAGCGGCAAATGGGCGTGTCCGGCTCGGCTTATGCAGCGATCTTCGGCCTGACCGTGCTCGGCTACCTGATCGGCTCGAGCGTGTTCAGGCGCACCAGCGGCCGATGGAATGCCGATGCCGTCATCGTCGCGGCGGCAGGCGTCAATCTGGTCGGCGCCGCCGTGCTGTGGGGCGGCGGCGCCGTCGCGCCCGCAGCGGTCGCGGCCCTCGTCGTGCCGATGTTCGTCGTGATGATTACCGTCGGGATCGCGATTCCGGCTTGCCAGTTCGCGGTGATGCAGCCGTATACGAAGATCGCCGGCACGGCGTCCGGGCTCTTTTTCTTTATCCAGATGGCGATCACAGCCACGTGCGGCGGCGTGCTGGCATGGCTGTCGGACGGCACCGCCCGCCCGATGATTCTCGTCACCGTCTGCTCGAGCGTCGCGTTCCTGGTGGTGGTGGTCGGCCTTCGCGAGCGGAGCGCCGCCGACGGCCGGCACTTTGCCACGGAGAGCCTGCCGGCCGCCGAGCGGTGAGCGCAGATCGGGCAGGCCGGGTGATACGGGCTTGCGCCGGCGGCGCAACAGGTGTTTCCGCGAGACGTCGACATGGAAAGGATCATGTAATGTAGCGGCCTGTCGCTGACCTTACCGGAATCCCCATGCGTGTGCTGCTCGTCGAAGACAATCCGAACCTGGCCCAGTCGCTGAACGACGCGCTGAGTGCCGCGCGCTTCGCGGTCGATCACATGGCGGATGGGGAGGCGGCGGACCACGTGCTGCGCACGCAGGATTACGCGCTGGTGATCCTCGATCTCGGGCTGCCGAAGCTCGACGGGCTGGAGGTGCTGCGGCGGTTGCGCGCGCGGCGCAATCCGGTGCCGGTGCTGATTCTCACCGCGCATGGGTCGGTCGAGGACCGCGTGAAGGGGCTCGATCTCGGCGCCGACGACTATCTCGCGAAGCCGTTCGAACTGACCGAACTGGAGGCGCGCGCCCGCGCGCTGATCCGGCGCAGCCTCGGCCACGAGCATTCGCGGGTCGAATGCGGGCCGCTTTCGTATGACAGTATCGACCGCAGCTTCCACCTCGCGGGCGAACCGCTGTCGCTCACGCCGCGCGAGCGCTCGGTGCTCGAGGTGCTGATTCTGCGCAACGGCCGCGCGATCAACAAGGAAACGCTGTCGGAGAAAATCTTCGGGCTCGACGAGTCGGTCAACGCCGACGCGATCGAGATCTACGTGTACCGGCTGCGGAAGAAGCTCGAGAACACGGGCGTCGCGATCGTCACGCTGCGCGGGCTCGGGTATCTGCTCGAAGCGAAGGCGGTATGAGTTACGACCTCCACGCTCACTGGCGTTCGCTGCCCCCCAAGGGGGCGCATGGCCCCCACGGCCGGCTTTGCAAAGCCGGCCGGCTGCGCGGGCGCGGAGCGGTGCTCCGCGAATTCCCCGCTACGCCCCTTGGGGCGGCCCGGCGGGAGGCATGGTGACCCGCCCGAACCTGCGCACGCAGGTTGCGCTGTGGCTGCTGCTGCCACTGCTCGGCCTGCTCGCGCTCGACTCGTGGCTCACGTACCAGCGCGCAATGAGCGCCGCGCACGTCGCGTTCGACCGCACGCTGTCGTCGTCGCTGAAGTCGATCCGCGAAGGCGTGCGGCTCAATGACGGCGAGATCGAGGTCGACCTGCCGTATCTCGCGCTCGAAATGCTCGAATCGAGCGACGGCGGCAAGATCTACTACCTGATCCGCGAGGACAACGGCCGCACGATCACCGGCTATCCGGACTTGCCGCTGCCGCAGGGGCGCGACGCGGGCGACGGCGCGCTGTTCGTCACGCGCTACTACGACGTCGTCTATCGCGGCGAGCAGTTGCGGATGGCCGCGCTGCGCATACCGGTGCACGACGTGCCGACCGCGCAGTCGCGCATCGTGTGGGTGATGGTCGGCGAGACGATCGAGGCGCGCCAGGCGCTCGCCCGCGAGATCCTGGTGGGTTCGCTGCTGCAGGAAGGGCTGCTCGTCGTGCTCGCGCTCGGGATCGTGTGGCTCGGCGTCGGGCGCGGGCTGCGGCCGCTGAACCGGCTGTCGGCGACGGTCGCCGCGCGCAGCGAGGACGACCCGACACCGCTCGACACCGGCGCGATGCCGAGCGAGCTTGCGCCGCTCGTCGATTCGATCAACCAGTACATCGGCCGCACGCAGCGGATGCAGGTCGCGCGGCGCCGCTTCTTCGCCGATGCGGCCCATCAACTGAAGACACCGCTCGCGGCCGTGCAGGCCGGCGTCGAGCTCGCGCTGCGGCCCGACGAGCAGCCGCGCGCGGACGTGCACTTGCGGCGCGCGAACGGCGCGGTGCGGCAGGCCGCGAAGATCGTCCAGCAACTGCTGTCGCTGTCGCGGCTCGATTCGGACAGCGGCCACGCGGTCGCGCACAAGCCGGTCGCGCTGCACCGGCTCGCGCGCAGCGTGACGCTCGACTGGTCGCCCGTCGCACGCGCGCGCGACATCGATCTCGGCTTCGAGCACGAGGCCGACGTCAGCGTGCACGGGCAGTCCGACCTGCTCGGCGAGATGATCGGCAACCTGATTGACAACGCGATTCGCTATGCGGGCGACCGCGCGGTGATCACGGTGCGCGTGTCGCGCGATGGCGAACAGGCGCGGCTCGACGTGATCGACAACGGGCCGGGCATTCCGGCGGACGAGCGCGACGCGGTGTTCGAGCGCTTCCATCGCGGCAGCAAGACGCAGACGGTGGAAGGGACCGGGCTCGGGTTGTCGATCGTGCGGGAAATCGCACGCGTGCACCAGGGCAGCGTGACGCTGGGCGATGCGGCGGGCGGCGGGCTGGTCGTGACGATCCGGCTGCCGGCGGCGCACGAGGAGGGGCCGGGCGCGGCGTGACGACGTGCGTGAGGCAGGCCGAAGACCCCGCGGCAAGGTAGGCTGCGAAGCCGAAGCCGAAGCCGAAGCCGAAGCCGACATGTCGGCAAGCGTGCCGGCGCTATGCGCGCCGAGACCCGATGACCGTCAGGATATTTCCGTGAATTCCACTACCGCATCCTTTTCCGCTGCGCCGGCGCGGCACGCGCTGCGCATTCATCGTGGCCGCGCCGCGATGCTCGGCGTCGCGGCGCTCTTCGCGTTCGGGGCGACGATGCGACGGCTATACAGTGCCGTGACCACGCCTCAATCGCCGAACCCGATCTCCGCTTCAACCGACTGCCCGACTTCGAGCCACGCGCCCGCGCCTTCGACGACGATCGCGTTGATGCCGAACGTCAGCGCATCGTCGTAGTTCGGATTCGCGCGATAGGTCTGCATCGTGTCGGTCGGCTCATGCGGCCATTCAGGGTCGGGCGCGCCGGTGACCTGGTCGATCGTCGGCATCGGGCAGCGCGTGCACAGCTTCACGAGGCGCAGCCGCACCGGCGTGGCGCCGTCGGTGTCGAGGTGTTCGACGAAATCCTCTTCGTATGCATCGAGATCCGACACGACGATGTTCGGGCGGAAGCGGTTCATCGGGATCGCCGGTGCGCCTTTCGCGGCAAGCCGCGCGTTCAGGTCGTCGAGCGACGACTGGCCGATCACGAGCAGCGGATAGCCGTCCGCGAACTGCGTGTGCGTATCGATCTCGCCCGTCCATTTGCGGTTGCAGCCGCGGCGCGCGTCAGGCCCGAAGCGCGCGAGCCTGGTGGGCATGCCGAGGAATTCGATGAGCCATGCGGCCGTTTCGGCACCCGTGTCGACCGCGTCGACCGTGTCGCGCCAGACGGTCGCGGCCATTTTCGGCGTGGTGGGCGACACATCGCCGTCGAGCGGCGTGCGGATCTCGCGCATGCCCGGCGCGTTCAGCACGAGTGCATCGCTGTCGAGTGCGGTGCGGATCAGCGCGAGGCGAGGGTGCGTGCGCTGCGTGATCATCTGCCCGTCGGGATCGGTGATCAGCCAGTGGCGGTCGTATGCGAGGCCCGTTTCGAGCAGTTGCGCACGCGTCAGAGCGATGCCGGCGCAGGATTTGATCGGGTAGACGAAAAGTTCGCTGATGGCTGGCATGGCGCTGGCTTCGAATGACGTGGATGGTCGAAGCGCGATTGTGCCAGATCGTGCCGAAGCCGTTCGGACGGTTGCGCACCGCCGGGCGGCCGGTCATGCGAGCGGGAAACCCGCGTCGAAGGTCGTGCGCACGTCGAGCGGCTGGCGCAGCAGCCCGGCCTTCAGATAGAAGTCGGCCGTACGCTGCTGTTCGGCGATCGCCGTCGCATCGATCGGCAGCCAGCGCGTGTTGCGGCGCTCGAACTGCAGCTTCGCGGCTGCCGGCGGAATGCCGATGATGCGCGCGAGCGCCGCGGAATACGCGTCGACATGCCGGTACGACCATGCCTGAGCGCGTACGACGCGCCGCAGGAAATCGTGCAGCACATCGCGCTTCGACGCGATCGCCGCGTCGGTCGCCGCGATGTAGCTGAGGCCCGACCATAGCCCGCGGCCGTTGACGAGCACGCGCGCGCGGCCGCTCGTTTCGGCGAGCGCCGTGTAGGGCTCCCACGTCGCCCATGCGTCGATCGATCCGGTTGCGAGCGCAAGCATCGTGTCGGCCGGCGGCAGGAAGCGGAACGACACGGCATCGGGCGGCAGGCCGGCCGCGTCGAGCGCTTTCAACGTGACGAAATGGCCGATCGAGCCGCGCGTGGTGCCGATGCGCTTGCCCTTCAGGTCGGTCGCGCCTTTCAGTGCCGCGTCGGGCCGCACGAGCACGGCCGTGCCGTACGGATCGGAACGGTTCGCGCCGATCACCTTGATGCGTGCGCCCGACGCGAGCGCGAAGATCACCGGCGCATCGCCGATCGGACCGCAATCGACGGCGGCCGCGTTCAGCGCTTCGGCGAGCGGCGCGGCGGCCGGGAACTCGGTCCACGCGATGTCGTACGCGAGGCCGTTCAGTTCGCCGGCCGCTTCGAGCAGCGCGCGCAGCCCGCCTTTCTGGTCGCCGGCGCGCAGCAGCGGCCGTGCGCCCGATTGCGCGCGCAGCGCGGCCGGGGCCGCGGCGATCGTGGCGAGGGCGCTCGCCTGGGCGAGGAAATGGCGTCGGGTCGGATTCATCGTGAAGTTCGGTCGATCGAAAGAGAGGTTCGGCAATTCAGTGCGGCAGCCCGGCCTGCACGTCGCGGACGGGCTCCGCGTCGACGCGCAGCAGCAGCGCGGTCAGCGGGTCGCCGTTCGCGGCGGCCACAGCCGGCCGCGCAGCGGCATCGGAACGACACAGCAGGTCGGCGTCGGACCAGCCGGCGCTGCCCGGCAGCGCGCGCGCCCGCAGCCAGCCGCGCCGATCGGCGAGCAGTTGCGTGCCGCCGAGCGCGTCGGGCGCGACGCCGGCAATCGTCGCGAACGCGAGCCAGGCATCGGGCGTCGACGCGACGCAGTTCGCACGCGTACCGGTTGCCGACGGCACGGCCACGCCGCGTGCGGTGACGAGCAAGGTTTGCCAGCGCGCGTCTTCCGGCGGTGGCGCGGCGCCCGGCGCGAGCGCGATGATCCGCACGCGCTGGCCTGCGCGCCAGAGATCGAGCGGTTGCGGCGCAGCGCCGCCGCAACGCACGTCGAGCGCCGGCAGCGGGACGGGCACGGGCCACGCGCCTTCGGCCTGCGCGCCGCTGCCTGCAGAGAGCGCCTTCAGGTAGTCGAGCACGGCCCACGTATCCTGCGGGCCGAGCGTCGCGGCGAAGCCGGGCATCGTCGGTGCGCCTTGTGCGTCGCGCGTGCCGTGGCGCACACGCCAGAACAGTTCGCCGTCGAGGCGACGCGCAAGCAGCGAGCCGGCAAAGGTCGGCGGCCAGTGCGAAAGCGTGGCCGCGAGCGGCCCTTCGCCACGGCCGTCCGCGCCGTGGCAGGCCGCGCAGTGTTGCGCATACAGATGCGCGCCGCGCATCACGTTCGATACCGAAAACGGCGCGGGATCGCGCTGGAAACTTGTCGGCACGGCGGGCGCGAGCCACAGCGACGACGGCGGCCACGGCGCGAACCATGCAATGGCGAGCGCGGCGATCGCGGAGGCGAAACGCCACTTTCGCGAAGCGAGCGCGACGCAGGCGAGCATGACGGCCAGAGCCGTCGCCGTACCGGCGAACGCGAGTTGCCGCGTGAGTCCCGCGTCGATGCGCAGCGTCTCGAGCGCGATGCGGTGCATCCACGGCCACGCGGCCTGACCGTCGGCGTCGCCTGTCAGGCCGACCGCGTGCAGCACGCGCGCCAATGCGATTTGCGCCCGATACAGCAGTTGCAGGAATGCGAGCGCCCAGTCGGAGAAAGGCGGTGCGTTCATCGCGTGCATCCCCGCCGCGAAGCGGCCAACCGTCGAACGACACTGCGCATCTACCAGCTCGCATCGAGCCCGAGATGCCGCAGCGCGTCGTGGCGCAGTTCCGCGAGGCGCGGGTCGCCGCGATGGCGCGGGTAGGGCAGGTCGACGTGCAATTCGGCGACGATCCGTGCCGGACGCGGCCCGAACACGATCACGCGCTGCGCGAGAAACAGCGCTTCCTCGACGTCGTGCGTGACGAGCAGCGCGGAGAACCCGTCGCGTTGCCACAGCGCGGTCAGCTCGGCCTGCATCGTGAGCCGCGTCAGCGAATCGAGCTTGCCGAGCGGCTCGTCGAGAATCAGCAGGCGCGGATCGTTGACGAGCGCGCGGGCGAGCGCGACGCGTTGCGCCATCCCGCCGGATAGCTGATGCGGAAACACATTCGAGAATTCCTGCAGCCCGACGCGCGCGAGCGCATCGTCGACGCGATGCTGCGCGACACGCGCCACGCCGCGCGCTTCGAGGCCGAGCGCGACGTTCGCGCGCACGCGTCGCCACGGGTACAGCGTCGGGTCCTGAAACACGACGATGCGCGACGGATCGGGTTGCTCGATCGGCACGCCGTCCTGCGCGATCGTGCCTTGCCGCGCGGCGTCGAGGCCCGCGACGAGGCGCAGCAGGGTCGATTTTCCGCAGCCGCTCGGGCCGAGCAGCGCGACGAATTCGCCGGCCGCGACCGACAGCGTGACGTCGTCGAGCACCGGCAGCGGGCCGCCGGGGCCGTCGAACGCATGGCTCACGCGGCGGATGTCGATGCGCGCGCCGCGCGGCGCCGTGATGGTGGATGAAGCGGCGGGCGAAGCGGCAACGGACGGTTCGAGTACGGCGGCGCTTACCATTTGACGGTTCCTTTCTGCCACGCGAGCACGCGGTCGCGCACCGCGAACAGCAGCGCGATCAGCCCGGAAAACAGCAGCGCCATCACGATCAGCGCCGCATACATGTTCACGTACGATGCCCAGCCCTGCGCCCAGCTCAGGTACCAGCCGAGCCCCGACTTGACGCCCATCATCTCGGCGACGACCAGCACCGTGAACGATGCGCTCAGCCCCATGAAGATGCCGACGAACACGTGCGGCAGCGCGGCCGGAATCGCGACGCGCAGCACCAGGAAGCGCGCGTTCGCGCCGAGCGTGCGGGCCACGTCGTAATACTGCTTGTTGACGCTCGCGACGCCCGACCACGTCAGCACGGCAACCGGGAAGCCGGTCGACAGCGCGATCAGGAACGCGGCGGCCGAATAGCTCGACGGGAAGAAATAGAACGTGAGCGGCAGCAGCGCGGTGGCCGGCACGGGGCCGAGCACGCGCAGCACCGGATGCACCCAGTAGCCGATCCGGCGCGACCAGCCGATCGATACGCCGACGGCGAAGCCGACCGCGACGCCGTATGCGAAACCCAGCGCGAGCAGTTTCAGCGTGTTGCCGGCGCTGCCGAGCAGGCGCGGCCAGTCGTCGACATACACCTCGATCAGCGCCTGCGGCGGCGCGAAGAACGGCGTCGGCAGCCAGCCGGTTTTCGCGGTGACGATTTCCCAGGCGGCGAGCACGAGCGGCAGCGCGACGAGCCACGGGCCGGCCGGACGCACGCGCGCGAGCCGCGTGCGGGGGGCCGGCACGAGATGGCCGAGCGTCGCGACGGCGAGCAGCAACGCGGCGATCGACCATGCCGCGGTGCCGAACGTGTCCGTGTACGCCCAGTCGGTGAAGCCGACGACACGGTTCGGCCACAGTTGCGTGAGCGCGCCGAGCGCGGCCCACGCGAACGCGGCGACGATGCCGGTCGGCCAGGCGCGTGCGCGGCGGGCTTCGGTGGTCAGCGTGGCATCGCAGGCCGTGCAGGCAATGCGCGCGGACGCAGCGGAGACAGTAGACGCAGCGGCGCCGCTGGCTGGTTCCGATGCGGTGCGCGCGGGGGAAGCGTGTTCGATCGTCGACATCGCGTCACCCCAGCACGTTCGAATAGACCTGCTGCGCGAAGCGCTGCGGGTCCGTGCTTTTCTTCAGCACGCTGATGCGGCGGAAATCGTCCGCATAGAACGCGATTTCCTGCTGCAGGTCGACGTTGGTCGGGTGATGCGTGTAGGTGAGCGTCGCGTACAGCTTGCGCAGGTCGTCGGGGCTGATCTTCGGCGAATACTTCGCGAATACCTTCGCGGCTTCGTTAGGGTTGTCGTGCGTGAACTCGGTTGCCTGCACGATCGAGCGCGCGAGTGCGGCGGCGGCCGGCCGGTCGTTGCGCACGAGATCGCCGCGCGCGCCGATCACGCAGCACACCTTGCGCGCGTATTCGCCGGACAGGTTGGTCGCGAGTTCCGTATACGCGCCGTTGCTGCGCTTTTCGAGCAGGAAGAGGTTCGGGTCGCCATCGGCGATCGCATGGATCTCGCCCTTGTCGACCGCAACGCCGAGCAGGTCGGCCGGGTACTGCCGCCACGTGATGTCGCGCTCGGGATCGATCCCGTTCTTCGCGAGCAGGATCGAAAAGAAATGCTTGCCGGGCGCGGCGAGATCGCTGACGCCGACCGTCTTGCCCTTCAGCGCCTGCAGCGTCGTGACGCCGGCTGCCTTCGCGCCGACCAGCCGCACGCAGCCGCCGTGCGAGCTGCCGATGATCTTCACGTCGAAGCCGGCTTCGAGCGGCTTCAGCCAGCGGTGGATCATCCCGACCGCCGCATCGGCCTTGCCGGTCGCGATCGATTCGAGCAACTGGTCGGTCGACCCGCTGTAGTTGATCAGGTCGACCTTCAGGCCGTTCTTCTCGAAGAAGCCGCGTTCCTGCGCGACGACGATCGGCGTCAGGCAGAACGCGTTCTGGTTCCACGCGAACGTGAGCTTTTTCAGCGGCGGTGCGGACCACGCTTTGCGGCCGAGCGTGATCGCCGGCGCGGCGAGCGCGGCGGCGCCGGCCGCGCGCAGCAGCCGGCGGCGTTTGTCGTCGTGCGCGATGGCCGGCGCGGGTGCGGTGGATTGGGTCATGGTGGTCTGGTCTCCGGTCTTGCGGAAAGGCGCTCAGTCGAGCAGGTCGGGTTCGTCGGCGACGACGCGCGCGAACAGGCTGTCGAACGCATGCAGTGCGCCTTCGGGGCCGCCGATCTGGCCATGCGTGTGGCGCGCGGTCGCGTGATCGATCGGCTGCGGCGTGCCGGCCGCTTCGGCCAGCAACTGCGTGTGCGCGGCGTTGTCGAGCGCGATGTACCACCACGCGGCGGCCTCGACCGTCGGGCCGGCCGTCAGGATGCCGTGGTTCTTCAGGATCACGCCTTTGTGCGTGCTGCCGTCCGGCCTTGAAAGCGCGTGCGCGATCCGCGCGCCTTCGCTCGTGTCGACGACCATCCCCGTGAAGTCGTCGAACAGCGCGTGATCCTCGTAGAACACGCACGCGTCCTGCGTCAGCGGATCGAGCGGGCGGCCGAGCGTCGACCATGCCTTGCCGTAGGTCGAATGCGTGTGCGCGGCGGCGACGACGTGCGGATGGGCTTCGTGGATCGCCGCATGGATCGCGAACGCGGCCTTGTTCAGCGGCCGCGTGCCGATCGCGGTTTCGCCGCGCGCGTTGACGAGCAGCAGGTCGGACACCTTGATCTGCGAGAAATGTACGCCGAGCGGATTCACCCAGAAATGGTCGGGCAGTTCCGGATCGCGCGCGGTGATGTGGCCGGCGAGCCCGGACGCGAAGCCGTAGCGCGCGAACAGGCGGAACGCTGCCGCGAGCCGCTCCTGCCGGTGGCGGCGTTCGGCGGCGACGTCGATGCGCGGCGCGGGCGCGTCGAACCAGAAATGCTGGCGCGGCGCTTCGGCGAGTACGAGGCCCGATGTGGTACGAACAGGCGTGGCGAGGACGGCTGACATGGCGTGCGGCTCCGTTGGCGTCATGCGGCGCGGCGCGCCGCGTCGCGTTCCGCGACAGCGTTGCGCACGCGCGGAATCAGTTCGCGGCCATAGTCGATCGCGTCTTCCAGCGGATCGAAGCCGCGGATCAGGAACGTCGTCACGCCGAGGTCGTAGTAGTCGAGCAGCGCATCGGCGACCTGTTCGGGCGTGCCGACAAGCGCCGTCGAATTCGAGCGCGCGCCGGTGAGCTTCGCGATCTCGGTCCACAGCCGCTTGTCGACGCGCGAGCCACGCTCGGCCGCGGCGAGCAGGCGGCGCGCGCCTTCGCTCTGCTGCGGGCCGCCGGCGCCGAGGCCGGCCGCTTCGCGCAGCCGGCGCGTTTCGTCGAGGATGCGATGCGCGCGCGCCCATGCTTCGTCCTCGGTCGCGGCGAGGATCGGGCGGAACGACACGGAGAAGCGCACCTGGCGGCCGTGCTGCGCGGCTTCGGCGCGCACGCGCGCCGTCAGGTCGCGCACCTGGTCGAGCGATTCGCCCCACAGCGCGTAGACGTCCGCGTGCTTGCCGGCCACCGCGAGCGCGGCTTCCGATGCGCCGCCGAAGTAGATCGGCACATGCGGCTGCTGGAACGGCTTCACTTCCGAAAAGCCCTGCTTGAAGCGGTAGTGCGCGCCGTCGTGATCGAACGGCTGCGCTTCGGTCCAGATCCGCCGCAGGATGCCGAGGTATTCGTCGGTACGCGCATAACGCGCGTCGTGGTCGAGGAAATCGCCGTCGCGCTGCTGCTCGCTGTCCGAGCCGCCGGAGATGAAGTGCACGGCGAGCCGGCCGCGGCTGAACTGGTCGAGCGTCGCGATCTGCCGCGCGGCGAGCGTCGGCGCGGTGAAGCCCGGACGATGCGCGAGCATGAAGTGGATGCGCTCGGTCGCGGCGGCCGCGAACGCGATCGTCAGCGTCGCCGACGGGCCGGTCGAGTGATGCGGCACGAGGATCCGGTCGAAGCCGGCCGTTTCGTGGGCGCGCGCAAAGTCGCGCACGTAGTCGGGATCGACCACGGGACCGGACGGCGGGTGGGTTTCCGACTGCTTCTGGCTCTGGATCATGCCGATGAATTCGACGCTCATCTGGGTCTCCGGTGCGGGGATCTCCCGGCGCACGGCCGGGCAGGAATGGAGCGCAGGTTAACGCCGGGATCATGCGGAATGGAAATAATCAATCCCGATTTGAATATCAGATTTGCATGGTTTGGGCGGCTGTGCGTTGCGCATACGCTGTGGGCTCACAAACGATCGGGCAGGTGCGCGTTACGCATCGCCGGCTTCACGCGAAACCGCGCCGCGCGGCGATCGATCACCGCTGTCGCGGCTTGTGCCGCGGTGGCCGCTTTTGTGCCTTTGTGCGCCTTTGTGCACCTTTGTGCATTACCCAGGGAATTCGTCTCGATGTCCGCCAGCCTTGCCGCTTCCTCACCGTCGCCGCAGCAGCCTTCGCTGCGCCTTCTGCCTGCCGACGACGCCGACGATGCAGAAGACGCGCGCGTCGCCGCGCTGCTCGACCGCCTCGCACCCGGACTCGCCGCCGACGCCGCGCGCAACGACGTCGACGGCCGTTTTCCGCACGAGAACTTCGCGCGGCTGCATCGCGCGGGGCTGATCGCGCAGGTCGTGCCGCGCGAACATGGCGGTGCCGGTGCGACGCTCGCACGGGCGAGCCGGATCGTGGCCGCCGTCGCGCGCGCCGATCCAGCGACCGCGCTGGTATTGACGATGACGTATCTGCAGCACCGCGCGCTCGGCCGTACCGACAGTCGCTGGCCTGCCCAGATGCGGCGCGCGGTGTTCGACAGCGCGGTCGCACAAGGCGCGCTGATCAACGCGCTGCGCGTCGAGCCGGCGCTCGGTTCGCCGTCGCGCGGCGGCCTGCCGGAAACGGTCGCGCGCCGCGACGGCGACGGCTGGCGGCTGTCCGGCCACAAGCTTTACAGCACCGGGATCCCGGCGCTGCGCTGGCTGGCCGTGTGGGCGCGCACCGACGAACCGGAGCCGCGCGTCGGCGTGTTTCTTGTGCCGCGCGACCGCGATGCCGACGGCGACCGCATCCGCGTGATCGAAAGCTGGAATCATCTCGGCCTGCGTGCATCGGGCAGTCACGAGGTGGTATTCGACGATGTGCGGCTGCCGGCCGACCACGCGGTCGACGTGCGCGCGCCGCAGGCTTGGGCCGTATCGGCCGCGACCCACGCGGATGCCGATGCGCACGCCGACCAGCAGGCTTGGATGGTCGCGCTGCTCGGCAGCCTGTACGACGCGGTGGCGCGCGCATCGCGCGACTGGCTGGTCGGATTCGCGATGACGCGTGCGCCGAGCGGGCTCGGTGCGCCGCTCGCGACATTGCCGCGCGTGCAGGAGGCGGTCGGCGAAATCGAGGGCTGGCTGCATGCGAACCGCGTGCTGCTCGACGATCTCATCTCACGCACCGACGCCGGCAACGCGCCGTCGGTGACGACGAGCGGCCTCGTCAAGCGGAGCGTGACCGAACACGCGATCCGCGCGGTCGAGCAGGCACTGAAACTGTCGGGCAACCACGGGCTGAGCCGTGACAATCCGCTCGAACGCCACTATCGCGACGTGCTGTGCAGTCGCGTGCATACGCCGCAGGACGACGCGATTGCGGTGGTGGCGGGGCGTGATGTGCTCGAGGCGGCGAGTCGGGGTGACACGAAAGCGGAAGCGGGCGGGGCGCTGCGCAACGACGACGAACGCGGCCGACACGATGCGTGAGCGGTGCAGCGCTGCGGTGGAAGCAAACGGAAACACGGCGGCGCGATGCGGGCGCCGCCCCGTCCGGTCACGCAGCCTTGCCGTGCGTCTGCTCGGGCAACGCGAACGCCGCGCGCGCATGCGCGGCGACGGCCGCGAGCGGTGCGTCGAAGCGGGCCGCATCGTGCCGGCGCAGCAGCCACAGATCGATCTGCGGCTTGAAATCGGCGAGCGGCACGATGTCGAGCGCGTCGCGCAGCGGGCTGCCTTCGACGAGCGGCAGCGGCATCAGCCCGATGCCGAAGCCGTTCGCGACGCTTTGCAGTTGCAGGTCGCGGCCGTAGGCGTCGAGCGTGACCGGCATCGGCAGGCCCTGCGCGTCGAGCGCGCGCCGCAGGCCCGCGCGAAAGCCGCAACCATCGGGATTGAGCACCCAGCCGCGCGCGTGGCAATCGGCGAGCCGGTAGCTGCGGCGCGGCCAGTCGCCCTTGCGACCGACCGCGACGAGCCGCGTGGCCAGCAGCCGTTCGCCTTCGACGTACGGCGGCAGCACCATCTCGCGCGCGAGGAATACGAGCGCCGCATCGAGTTCGCGGCGTGCGACTCGCTCGACGAGCATGCCGCCCCACGCGGTCGTGAACTGAGTCGAGAGCGCGGGCCACTGCGCGGCGAGTTCGGCGATGAGCGCGGGCAGCATCAGCTCGCCGAGCCCCTGCGTGAGCCCGATCCGGAATTCGCCGGCGGGCGGTTGCTGGCCGGCCGTCAGTTCGCGCAGCGCATCGACTTCGCGCAGGATCGCGCGACACTGCTCGAATACCTGCCGGCCGATGTCGGTCGGGCGCGGCGGCTTCGTGTTGCGATCGAGCAGGGTCACGCCGAGCGCTTCCTCGAGATTCTGGACGCGCCGCGTGATCGCGGGCTGCGTCATCCCGAGCTCGGCCGCGGCCTGGCTCAGGGTCTGGCAGCGGACGACCGCTGCAAAAGCGTCGATATCGCTAATTTTCATGTTTGTTCTGCATGGTCTTTCGGGTGCATCATGACGATCCATCATATTCGGCATCATATTCGAGGAGGCAGCCGATGAGTACGCTTTCGTTGCATCAGACGCCGCTGCGTCCGTTCGTCGACGGTCTGGGCGCGCTGCTCGCGTCCGGCGCGAACGAGGCGCGCATCCTCGACGAGGGCGGCGCGCTGCTCGCCGCGCTCGTCGAACACGACGACTGGCTGCCCGACGCGTTCGCGCAGCCCGATCCCGCGCGCTATCGGCAGTACCTGCTGTATCTCGATCCGGACGAGCGGTTCTCGGTCGTCAGCTTCGTGTGGGGGCCCGGCCAGACGACGCCGATCCACAACCACACGGTGTGGGGGCTGATCGGGATGCTGCGCGGCGGCGAGTTTTCGCAGCCGTACCGGTTCGACGAAGCGGGCAAGCCCGTGCCGGTGGGCGAAGCCGTGCGGCTGCGGCCGGGCGAGGTCGAGGCCGTGTCGCCGCGCATCGGCGACGTCCATCGCGTGACCAACGCATTCGCCGACCAGGTATCGATCAGCATCCACGTGTACGGCGCGAACATCGGCAAGGTCGAGCGCGCGGTGTACCTGGACGACGGCACCGTGAAGCCTTTCGTGTCCGGCTATTCGAACGCCTGACGCAAGGCCGGCCGGCGCGGCCCGTTGCAGGCGCGTGCCGGCAGGCCGAAGATTCATCCGTTTCGCTTTCCTCACCGACTTCAACAGAATCCGACAGAGACATCGTGACGCAATCCGCCGATTCCACCTCCCGCTTTCCCGCCGCGTCGTACCAGGATGTGCGCGCGCGACTGCTTGCCCGCGACGAGCTCGCGCTGATCGACGTACGCGAGGAAGATCCGTACGCGCAGGGCCACCCGCTGTGGGCCGCCAACTTTCCGCTGTCGAAGCTCGAACTCGACGCGTGGACGCGGATTCCGCGCCGCGACACGCCGATCGTCGTGTTCGGGGAAGCAGGCGGCGAGGATCTCGCGCCGCGCGCGGCCGCGAAGCTCGCGCAGCTCGGCTATACCGACGTGCGGCTGCTCGACGGCGGCCTCGCGGGCTGGCTGGCCGCGGGCGGCGAACTGTTCATCGACGTGAACGTGCCGAGCAAGTCGTTCGGCGAATGGGTCGAGGCCGAGCGGCATACGCCGTCGCTGTCCGCGCAGGAAGTGCAGGCGCTGATCGACGCGAAGGCCGATGTCGTGATCGTCGACGCGCGCCGTTTCGACGAATACCAGACGATGAACATCCCGACCTCGACGAGCGTGCCGGGCGCGGAACTCGTGCTGCGCGTGCGCGCGCTCGCGCCGAATCCGCACACGCAGGTGGTCGTCAACTGCGCGGGCCGCACACGCAGCATCATCGGCACGCAGTCGCTCGTCAACGCGGGGCTGCCGAACCCGGTCGCGGCGCTGCGCAACGGCACGATCGGCTGGACGCTCGCCGGCCAGTCGCTCGAGCGCGGCGCGGCGCGACGCTTTCCGGACGAGATCGACGCGACGCAGCGCGCCGAGGCTCGCCAGGCCGCACGCGCGGTGGCCGAACGCGCCGGCGTGCCGCGCATCGCGCTCGCGGATATCGCCGCGCTCGACGAGCCGGGCCGCACGCTGTACCGCTTCGATGTGCGCACGCCGGAGGAATATGAAGCCGGCCACCTGCCGGGCTTCCTGAGCACGCCGGGCGGTCAGCTCGTGCAGGAGACCGACCATCACGCGGCCGTGCGCGGCGCGCGGATCGTGCTCGCCGACGACGACGGCGTGCGCGCGGACATGACCGCGTCGTGGCTCGCGCAGATGGGCTGGGACGTGCGCGTGGTCGAACCGGCCGGCACCGCGGCGTTCGGCGAGCAAGGCCAGCCGCCGCGCGACGTGCCGGCACCGCCGCCCGCGACCGACGTGTCGCCCGCGACGCTCGCGGGCTGGCTGAAGGAAGCCGTGCCCGGCGAACTCGCGATCGTCGACGTGACGGCCAGCGCGAACTATGTGAAGCGCCATATTCCGGGCGCCTGGTTCGTCGTGCGCGCGCGGTTGCGCGACGCACTCGCAGCGATCCCGCCTGCGAAGCGCTACGTGTTCACGTGCGGATCGAGCCTGCTCGCGCGGTTCGCGGCGGACGATGCGCGCGCGCTGTTGCCGGCGTCGGTCGACATCTCGGTGCTGACCGGCGGCACGGCCGCATGGATCGATGCCGGGCTGCCGCTCGAAAGCGGCGAGACGCGGCTCGCGTCGCCGCGCGTCGACCGCTACCGGCGCCCGTACGAAGGCACCGACAACGCGGCTGCCGCGATGCAGGCATATCTCGACTGGGAATACGGGCTGGTCGACCAGTTGAAGCGCGACGGCACGCACCACTTCAGCGTGATCTGATCGATACGGGCGGTAGCCGGGCGCGGCGGCACGCAATGCGCCGCGCCCGGCTACCGCCCGTTGAGCCCGTTCAGCACGTTCAGCACGTTGAGCCCGTCCAGCCCGTCCAGCCCGTCCAGCCCGTCCAGCCCGTCCCGTGCATTCAGCGCTTGAACGTATCGATAGCCGTGCGGCCGACCGCCGGATCGTCGGTGAAGAAGCCGTCGATGCCCGCGCGCAGGTAGGCCTGGATCTCGCGCACCGAGCCGGCCGTGTTGCGCGTGGCCGGCGTGCCGCCGTCCTTCAGCGACGCGGGCAGGAAGTTGTTCTCCGGGCGGAACGTGTACGGATGCACGACGAGGCCGGCCTCGTGCGCATAGCGCACGTACGGCGTCGGCTGCTGCAGCGTGCCGTCCGCGGCGACCGCGATGATCGACGTCTTGTACGGGCCGACGCCGTTCGCATAGGTCGCGATCTCGCGCATGCCGTCGCGCGTCGACAGGTCGCCGTAGGTGCGCTTGTCGTTCGCCTTCACGAAGTCGTACGGGCGCTGGCCGGCTTCGTCCATCAACTGCACGAGCTTCCAGTTCGGCTGGCTCGACTTGATCCGGTTGCGGATCGTCTTCAGGTTCGCGACCTCGAACGACTGGATGTAGACGGTCGCCGTGCGCGACGTATACGAATCCTTCAGCAGCGCGTCGACGAGGCGATCCTCGAGCGGCAGGCCGATCGACTGGAAGTAGGTCGGATGCTTGGTTTCCGGATACAGGTGGATCGTGCGGCCGGTCTGCGCGGACATCTGCTTCGCGAGCGCGACGATCTCGTCGAAGGTCGGAATCTCGAACTGGTCGTTGTACGCGGTGTTCGCGGGGCGGACCTGCGGAATGCGCTCGCGCGCACGCAGCGTCTTCAGCTCGGCGAGCGTGAAATCCTCGGTGAACCAGCCCGTGAGCTGTGCGCCGTCGATCGTCTTGGTCGCCTTGCGGCTCGCGAACTGCGGCAGCGCCGACACGTTCGTCGTGCCCGAGATCTCGTTCTCGTGGCGCGCGACGAGCACGCCGTCGCGCGTCGACACGAGGTCGGGCTCGATGACGTCCGCGCCGTCCTCGATCGCCTTGCGATACGACGCGAGCGTGTGTTCGGGGCGCAGCGCGCTCGCGCCGCGATGGCCGACCACCTGAACCTTCGCGGAAATCGGCTGCGTGGGATCGGACGTCAGGTCGTCGCCGCCGCACGCGGCGAGCAGGAAGGCGGCGGCACAGGCGAACGGGACGTAGCGCAGGGCGCTCGGGCGCGTGAAGAACATGTCGATGAACCTTCGAAACGGGAGTCGGAAAAGTCGGAAAGGGCGCTCGCTCCGCTGGCGCGGTTGTCGTGCCGTGCCGTATGGAATCGAACGGGACGCGATCGTCGCATCGAATAATTACATGTGTATTACTTCGACCTTTCTGTTTTGTTCGGGGCTGTGATGAGGCGGCGGGCAGGGGCGCGGCATGAATGTGCGTGCGGCATTCGGGCCGTCTCGGGCAGGCCGCGCGCCGGATGCACTAAACTTGCGGGAATTTTGCATCGCAGCGCCCGGGCCGACGCCCGCGCGGCGCGACGATGCGGCGACTCGCGGGCCGGCGCGGGCGCCCGGCGCCCGTGTGCGTCCGGGGCCCGCGCCGGCCGATTTTTCCCGACCCATGACGACTCGAACCGATTCCGCCTACCTGCTCGGCGACCTGCTGAAGAACGTTTCCCGCTCCTTCTACCTGACGCTGCGCGTGCTGCCCGACGGCATGCGCGACCCGGTCGGGCTCGCGTACCTGCTCGCGCGCGCGGCCGACACGATCGCCGACACCGCGCTCGTCGCGCCCGATCGCCGGGCCGCGTTGCTGACTGACCTGCGCGACGAGATCGAGCGGCTCGGCGACGGCGCGGCGCTGTCCCGTTCGCTCGACGACGTGACTCGGATGCAGACGGATTCGCACGAGCACGTGCTGCTCGGCTCGATGGAGCCGATGCTCGCGCTGCTGCGCGCGCAGCCGGACGCCGACCGCGCGTCGATCCGCAAGGTCGTCGCGACGCTGACGTCAGGCATGGAATTCGACCTGCGCACGTTCCCGGACGAACAGTCGGGGCAGGTCGCGTCGCTGCCGACGCGCGACATGCTCGACCGCTACACGTACCTCGTCGCGGGCTGCGTGGGCGAGTTCTGGACCGACATGACGGGCGCGCACACGCGTGCCGCGCGCGGCTGGGACCTGCCGGACATGCGCGAGAAGGGCATCCGTTTCGGCAAGGCGCTGCAGATGACCAACATCCTGCGCGACTGCGGGAAGGACCTGCGCATCGGCCGCTGCTACCTGCCCGACGACGTGCTGCGCGCGCATGGGCTCGGCGTTGCCGACCTGATGCAGGCGGACGCGTCGGCGCGCGCGCGCGGCGTGCTGGTCGACCTGCTGCGCGTCGCGCTCGACCAGTATCGCGAAGCGTGCCTGTATACGCTCGCGATCCCGCGCCGCTTCGTGCGGCTGCGGCTCGCGTGCCTGTGGCCGATCATGATCGGCCTCGAAACGCTCGAGTTGCTGGCCGGCCACGACGCGTGGCTCGACCCGGCGAAGCCGGCCAAGGTGCCGAGGAAGCGCATCTACCGAATCATGGCGTCGTCGCTCGCGCTGGTCGGCTCGAACACGGCGATCCGTGCGCGGATGACCGCGCTCGCCGATGCGGTGAACGCGCGGCTTGCCGAGCCGGCATCGCGTTGAATGTCGCCGGCGCGCCGCGCCGGCATCGTCCTTCGGCCCGCGTTCGCCGGGCCGCTCCCATCCGATCTTCCGCACGCGGACTGAAACGTTTTCATGATTTCGTTTCGTGAAATGTGGGTGTCATGAACGTCAGCGATCCTGCGCGGCGGCGTGAATCGCGATGTCAGTCCGCGATCGCGCATTTGTAAGATGATTTTTGCCGAAGGCATCTGACGACATCGGACGGTCTCGTTGCACCAGTAAAAATGTAAAGCTAGGGTTTTCACCGGCAAATGCCGGAAGTGACCGCCGCGTAAGCGTTTTCAGGTGTTATGTAACCGCTTGGTGAACCCGCGCGTTGCGTCGATCATACGATGACCGACTGCACATGTTGGGAAATAATCGGTAATCCGTCAGAATTGCGCCGGCATGTACTCGCACATGTGTCACAAGACCACACCAGAAAAGAAATCATTCTTTGAGGACGGAGAATCAATGAAAAAGCGCGTCGCTTTCGCCATGACGGCAGCGGGCCTTGCAGCCGCTACCGCCGCCCACGCCCAGAGCAGCGTGACCCTGTACGGTATCGTCGATAACGCTATCGCTTGGCAGAACAACTCGTCGGCAGTCGGCGCGACCACGGGTGGTCACTCGAAGGTGCAGATGGCCACCGGCATTTGGGCAGGCAGCCGCTTCGGCCTGAAGGGCAGCGAAGATCTTGGCGGCGGCACGAAGGCGATTTTCCAGTTGGAAGCCGGCTTCAACGCGAACAACGGCTCGTCGCAATGGGCGAACGGCATCTTCACGCGTCAGGCGTGGGTCGGTATGACCAACGCATCGTACGGTACGCTGACGGCCGGCCGCCAGTACACCGCGTACTACACGCTGCTGTCGCCGTACAGCCCGACGACCTGGCTGACCGGTTATTACGGCGCGCACCCGGGCGATATCGACTCGCTGGACACCAGCTACCGTGCGAATAACTCGCTCGTCTACATGTCGCCGAAGTTCTACGGCTTCACGGTCGGCGGTTCGTACTCGTTCGGCGGTGTTGCAGGCGCGACGAACCGCGGCTCGACGTGGAGCGCGGCGATCCAGTACCTGAATGGCCCGGCAGGCATCGCGGTCGGCTACCAGAAGGTCAACAACGCGACGCTCGGCGGCGGCGTGTGGGGCGCGAACTCGACGGTCCAGAACGGCCTGACGGCATCGGGCGACGGCAACCAGCCGGCCGTTTCGTCGATCAACAACGGCTATGCCACGGCGCAATCGCAGCAGCGTGTCGCCGTGACGGCGGGCTACCAGTTCTCGCCGGCATGGGACATTTCGGCGTCGTACTCGAACGTCCAGTACACGCCGGGTGTCGGTTCGTCGTTCCGCAACACGGCAATCTTCAACACGGCTGGCGCCGTGCTGCACTGGAAGGCAGCCGCTCAGTGGGACTTCGCGGCAGGCTATTCGTACACGGCGGCAACGCAGTCGAACGGCATCACGAGCTCGGCCAAGTACCACCAGGTCACGCTGTCGCAGTACTACAGCCTGTCGAAGCGCACGGGCCTGTACGCGGTTGAGGCTTGGCAGCACGCGAGCGGCAACACGCTGAACGGCAAGGGCAACGCGATCATCTCGGCGACCACGTCGATCGGCGACGGCGTGGGCGCAGGTTCGAAGCAGAACCAGATCGGCCTCGGCGTCGGCCTGATCCACCGCTTCTGATGTCGCGCGGCGCGCGAGCGTCGCTCACGGCATGCGGTATGAAGAAACCGGCCTTCGGGCCGGTTTTTTAATTTACGACACACGTTGCGCGTATTGCAGGTTCAGCCATCGGCGAGCACCGAATGGAAGCGGGCGGCGACGGCAGCCGAACCTGATAAGCGCGACGCTCATGCGGTGCACGGCATGCAGCCGGCAGCATCCGGCCCGTGCCAGTGCCGCCAGCGCGGTGGTCACTGCGCCGCATCATCCGTCCAGCTCCCCGCCAGCGCCTGGAACAGCGCCGCCGTATCGGCAAGCCGGTCGGCCTGCGCGCGCGTGCGGTCGAGCGCCGTCTGCAACGTCTGCCGCTGCGCGTCGAGCAGGTCGAACGTGCTGACCCCGCCCGCCGCGTAACGGTCGCCGGCAATCGCGCTGCGTGCCGCCGCTTCCTGCGCGGCCGTGTCCCGCGCCTGCAATTCGGCTGCGTCGTGCTCGACCGCGCGCATCGCGTCGGCTACCTGCTGAAGCGCCTGCAGCACGGTTTCCCGATAGCTCGCGAACGCGGCGTCGTACGCCGCTTCGGCCGCGCGTTTCTTCGCGCGCAGCTCGCCGCCGTGAAAGATCGGCTGCGCAAGACCAAGGCCGACGTTCCAGACATTCAACCCGCTCACGATATCCGCGATGCGCGTGCGCTCCGAGCCGATCCCCGCCGAAATCGAAAAACGCGGATACAGGTTCGCGGTGGCCACGCCGACGTTCGCGCTCGCCTGGTGCAGCACGGCTTCCGCCGCGCGGATGTCGGGCCGTTCGCGTGCGAGCGTCGACGGCAGCGTGACGGGCAGCGTGCGCGGCAGCGCGAGCGCATCGAGCGTGAGGTCGGGCAGCACGGCGCTGGACGGCGGCGCGCCGAGCAGGATCGCGAGCCGGTGGCCGGCCTGCGCGAGGCGGGCCGCGAGCGGCGGCAGCGATGCCTGCGTCTGCGCGAGCAGCGCGCGTTGCGCATGCACGTCGGCCCGCGATACGCCGCCTGCCGCGAAGCGCGCGTCGACGATGCGCAATTGCCGCGCCTGCGCGTCGATGAGCTGGCGCGTGAGCGCGACCTGCTGCGCGAGCGACGCGCGCAGGATCGCGGTGGCGACGACGTTGCCCGCGAGCGTCAGCCTCGCGGCATCGAGCGTGTACGCCTGATAGTCGACCTGCGCGCGCAGCGCTTCGAGCGCGCGCCGGTTGCCGCCGAACACGTCGAGCACGTACGACACGCTGACCGAAGCGTCATACAGCGTGAACGGCGCCGGATTCGGCACGTTGCCCGGCAGCCCGAACGCGGCGATGTCGACCTTCTCGCGCGTGGCGGACAAGTTCGCGTCGACGCGCGGCAGCATCGTCGCGCCGGCTTCGGCCGCATGGTTCTGCCGCGCTTCGTCGAGCCGCGCGCGGGCCTCGGCGAGCGTCGGGCTGTTTCGCCACGCGGTGTCGACGAGCCGGTTCAGCGGTTCCGAACCGAACTCGGTCCACCAGTGTTGCGGCGCGTGCGCGGCCGATGCGAACGTCTGCGCATCGCCGGCCGGGCCGCCGGCGGCCGCCGTCGTGACGGGCGGCTCATCACGCGTGTATTGCTGCGTGGCCGGTGCGTCGGGCGTGCGGAAATCCGGCCCGACCGCGCAACCGGCGACGAGCAGCGCAGCGGCGGCCAGCGTAAAGCCGCGGGCAGCGATGGAGGCGCGATGCGAAGCCGGTTTCATCGTGCGGCACCTAATCGAGCGTGCGCCGGTAGAAGCGCAGCGCGATGCCCATCACGACGACGGTGAACAGCGCGACCGGCCACACGGACGGCCACAGGTCGGCCCAGCCGTTGCCCTTCAGCAGGATGCCGCGCACGAGGCGGTTGAAGTAGGTGAGCGGCAGCAGGTTGCCGATGAACTGCGCCCACTTGGGCATCCCGGCGAACGGGAACATGAAACCGGACAGCAGGATGTTCGGCAGGAAATAGAACACCGCGAGCTGCATCGCCTGCAACTGGTTCTGCGCGAGCGATGAAAGCGTGATGCCGACCGTCAGGTTCGCGGCGATGAACAGCAGCGCGGACAGGTAGATCGCGAACACGCCGCCGACGAACGGCACGACGAACACGAACCGCGCCGCGGCGAGGATGATCGACACCTGGATCAGCCCGATCAGCACGTACGGGATGATCTTGCCCGTCATCACCTCGAGCGGCCGCACGGGCGTCGCGAGCAGGTTCTCCATCGTGCCGCGCTCGCGTTCGCGCGTGATCGCAAGGCCCGTCATCATCACCATCGTCATCGTCAGGATCACACCCATCAGGCCCGGCACGACGTTGTACTGCGTGATGCCTTCCGGGTTGTACAGCCGGTGCAGCACGACGTCGAATGCGGCCGGGCGGCCGTTCAGGTGCGCGAGCGGCCCCGTCAGGTCCTTGTTCGCGACGGGCTGCAAGAGGCCCGGCAGCGCGCCGATCGCCGACGCGGTCGCGACGGGATCGGTCGCGTCCGCCTCGACGAGCAGCGACGGACGCTCGCCGCGCAGCAGCCGCCGCGAGAAATCGGCCGGCACGCTCAGTACGAACTGCACGTCGCCGCGGGCGAGCGCATGCCGGCCCGCCGCTTCGTCCGGCAGCGTCTCGACGATGTCGAAATACGCGGAATTGCGCATCGCGGCGATGAAGCTGCGAGCGAACGGGCTCGAATCGGCGACGATCACCGCGGTCGGCAGGTGCTTCGGATCGGTGTTGATCGCAAAGCCGAACAGCGTGAGCTGGATGATCGGCACGCCGACGATCATCGCGAACGTCACGCGGTCGCGGCGCAACTGCAGGAATTCCTTCAGCACGATGCTCCACCAGCGCGCGACCGAGAACGATTCGCGCAGGCGCGCCCACGCGTTCATGACGATGCTCCGCCGGGCGGCCCGGATGCGCGGCCCATCATGAAGATGAAGACGTCCTCGAGCCCGGTGTCGATCGGCGCGACCTGCAGCGACGCATCGTCGCTCGCGACCCTCGCGAGCGTCGCGTCGAGCGCGGCGCGATCGCGGCCGCTCACGTGCAGCGCGGAACCGAACACGACGGTTTGATCGACGCCCGGCATCGTGCGCAGCCGCGCGGACAGTTCGGTCAGGCGCTCGCCGGTGATCGTGCGGGTCGACAGGTGCTGCGACGCGACGATCTCCGCCGACGTGCCTTGCGCAAGCAGTTCGCCGGACGCGATATAGGCGAGCTTGTGGCAGCGCTCGGCTTCGTCCATGTAGTGCGTGCTGACGAGCACCGAGATCCCTTGCGCGGCCAGCCGGTGCAGTTCCTCCCAGAAGTCGCGGCGCGCGGCCGGATCGACGCCGGCGGTCGGTTCGTCGAGCAGCAGCAGTTCGGGTTCGTGCAGCATGCACGCGGCCAGCGCGAGGCGTTGTTTCCAACCGCCCGACAGCGCGCCCGTGAGCTGGTCCGCGCGGCCCGCGAGGCCGAGCCCGTCGAGCGCGCGCGCGACGGCCGCCTTGCGGTCGGGCATCCCGTACACGCGCGCGACGAAATCGAGGTTCTCGCGGATCGACAGGTCTTCCCAGTACGAGAAGCGCTGCGTCATGTAGCCGACGTGCCGCTTGATCTGCGCGCTGTCGCGCACGATGTCGTAGCCGAGGCAGGTGCCGCTGCCCGAGTCGGGCGTGAGCAGGCCGCACATCATCCGGATCGAGGTCGTCTTGCCGCTACCGTTCGGCCCGAGAAAGCCGAAGATCTCGCCGCGCGCGACGCGCAGCGAGACGTCCTTCACGACGTGCTTGTCGCCGAAGCGCTTGTTCAGGCGATCGACATCGATCGCGTACGGAGCGGCAGGCGCGGTCATTGCACCCTCACGGCGACGGGCTGGCCCGGATGCAGCGTCGGCGCGTCCGCGACGGCGGGGCGCGCCTCGATCATGAACACGAGCTTGGTCCGGCTCTCGTTGCTGTAGATCACGGGCGGCGTGTATTCGGCCTGGCTCGACACGTAGGTGATGCGCGCGGGCACTTCGGCCGCGCAGCCGTCGCAGCGGATCGCGACCGCGCGCCCCGGCGCGAGCGATGCGATGGCGGCTTCCGGCACGAAGAAGCGCACCTTCAGGTTCTGCGGCGGCAGCATCTGCACGACCGGATTGCCGGCCTGCACCCATTCGCCGACGCGGTACAGCGTGTCGTACACGCGCCCGGCGGCAGGCGCGGCGACGCGCTTCTGGTCGAGCTTCCATTGCGCTTCGGCGACCGCGGCCTGCGCGGCGTCGACCTGCGCGGCCTGCGCGGCGACCTGCTGCGCGCGGCCCGGCAGGCGCGCGACATCGACCTGCTTCTGCAGTTCGCGCATCTGCGCGGCGGTGGTTTGCGCGGACGTGCGCGAATCGTCGAGCTGCTGCTTCGACAGGCCGCCGGCCGCGTACTGGCGTTCGTCGCGCGCGAGTTGGGCGGCAGCCCGTGCGGCCTGTGCGGTGGCCTGTGCGAGTTGCGCCTGCGTGACAGCGACTTCCGGCGGGCGCTTGCCGGTCTGCAGGTCGGCAAGCTGCGCACGCGCGGCCGCGAGCTGATGCTGTGCCTGCAGCAGCGCGGCCGTTTCGTTCGCGGCTTCGAGCGAGAACGCGGGCGTGCCGGCGGCGACGGCCTGGCCGCGTGCGACCGACAACTGCGTCAGCGTGCCCGATTGCGACGACGACAGGTACACGAATTCGCCTTCGACATAACCCTGGTAGGTCGTGCCGTTGTCCGTCGACCGTCCGCAACCGGCGAGCAGCGCGAAGGCGGCGAGCGCAAACGGCAGCGCGCGGGCCGCGTTCACGACGGCCTCCGCGGCGAGTGCGTCCGCGCGCGCGGCGCGGCGGGCGGCGGCTGCATGCCGGAGCCGAGCAGCGCGCGGACGTGCCGGTGCAGCACGTCGCGATCGATCGGCGGCAGGCCGCGCGCGCTTTGCCACAGCTTCGCGGTCGCCAGCGGCAGCATCACGAGCGCGATGATCGAATGGAACAGGAACGCGGGTTCCAGCGCGGGGTTCAGCGTACCGGCCTGCTGCGCGGCACGGATGCGTTCGGCGAAACGCCCGACATGCTCGAGCGGAATGCGCCGCAGCATCCGCTCGCGCAGCAGCCCGCCTTCGTGGACGATCTCGCGTAGCCAGATCGACGGCAACCACGGCATGCGATGCGTGACGTCGAAGAAGCGGTCGACGAGTTCGGCGACGAGCGCGAACGGATCGTTCTCGATCTGCGGCTCGGTCGGGCGCCACACGAACGCGATGACCTGCGCGAGCCGTTCCTCGACGATCGCGTCGAGCAGTTGCTCGCGGTTCGTGAAGTAGTAGTGGACCATCGCGGACGTGACGCCGGCGGCGGCGGCGATCTGCGCGACCGTCGTCGCGGCGATGCCGCGCTCGGCGAACAATTGCATCGCGATATCGAGCATGTGATCGCGCAGGTCGAAATCGTCCACCGACGGGCGGCGCCCGCGCGGCCTGGCGACGGTGGATTTCGCGTTCATGCAGACGACGCTAATTGATGAGTTAGTTAATTTCAAGGAAGGGTTTTCGCCGGCGTTGATCGAGATCAGACGCGCGTCGAATGGCGGCGCGGACGAGCGCGGACGCGGCGCGGCGGCGGGTAGTGTGCCGGCGGCGGCGTGTAGGGAGCGGCTAATGGAGAAATGGCGGAGGGAAACGGCGAGGGGAAACGGCGAGGGGAAACGGCGAGGGGAAACGGCGAGGGGAAACGGCGAGGGG